>JACDDG010000329.1 GCA_013817115.1 Parachlamydiaceae bacterium
AGAAATTTAATACGCCGAGCCTGATTTAGCCATTTTGAAGCTTTATAAAGCGATTTGAGGCAATGAATGTTGGAGCCTTACCCCTGGGGTAAATCTTCAACATCCATTGAATTTCCTATCCTTTTCAGGCAAAACACCTCTCCATTGCATCCAGGCTTATATGTGCTGAAATATAAAGCTATCATTGTACTTTCAGAGAATTCTAAAGTGGGTGTTGGCAAATTGGGGATAGGATTTTCAATTCTTTCTTGCGTTGGATTTTGCTGAACATATCTAATAGCTTCAAAAACAGGATCGCCTTTCCCATCAAGACACTTAGTTACATTTTCATGGGGTTCAACGGTCCGAAGAATGATTTTGTGGTATTGGTGTAAAATACCTGGTGTCCAGTATTTTAAGGAAGGTTCCTTTAAAACATATTTTCCAGGAAGTCGTTTTGTTTCCCCTCTAAGCTCTCTAGCTAAAGTAGAATTCAAAAGCCTGTCCTGAGGGCATTGCCCACGGAATATACTGTTACTTTTTCGCTCTTCTAATAATTGCAGAAGTTCATCTAGAGATTTTGGCTCATATAACTTCATAAACACCTCTCTTAGCTAAGCTGTGGTTAGACCTTGATTTTATGGGTTTTTATTCTTGTCGCTTAAATATATAGTGTAACATATCCTTCTATAAACTACAATTTTGAACACTTCATCACCAAATTTGAATGGGATGCAGGCTCCTACGGACCATCATTCGTAACCAATCAAAAAAAAAATCCCCAGATTTCTTTGCCCTAATCGAAGGATATTTCTTAATCCTTTAAAAAATAACTTCGCAAAAAAATTTAATATTATGTATAATATGTTATAGGACTTTCTATTTATCACAACACGGGAAATACTAAGCTTCTTTAATTAAAATAAATTTATATAAAATTATGAAAATGAACAAATTTAAATATCCTAGAACTCTTCATCTTCCTTGGTCAGCCGGTTATACTAATGATGATATTGTTTTACAAAATACCAGCCACTTTGTAGGTAAAGAAGTTTTAGTAACTGAAAAGTTAGATGGCGAAAATACGACCATGTATACCGATTATATCCATGCGCGTTCATTAGATAGCCGGTCCCATATCTCTAGAGAATGGGTGAAAAAATTCCACGCGAGTATTTGTTACTCAATACCTCCTGACTGGAGATTTTGTGGTGAAAATGTTTACGCCACACATTCAATTGCATACGAAAATTTGGACAGTTATTTTTATTTATTTTCTATTTGGAATGAAGAGAATATTTGCCTAAATTGGTCTCAAACGAAAGAGTGGGCTGAATTATTAGATCTTAAAACACCTAATGTATTTTATCAGGGAATCTGGAACGAAAATATAATATCTAAAATATCACTGGATACTACCTCTTGCGAAGGGTATGTTGTACGGACTACCGAGAGTTTTTCCTATGATTCTTTTAATCAACATGTCGCGAAATGGGTAAGAAAAGGTCATGTAATGACAAATGATCATTGGATGCACAAAGAAATTACCCCTAACCGTTTAGCTAAAAGATAAAACATGAAAGATTTAATAAATAAAATTCTAAATGGGAAAAAGCCAGCCTTAAATGAGTTTGTAGAAGCTTTTTCCTACAACCTTGAACTCCTTTCTCATCTTGAATCAACTGTACAAGACCCTGATTGGCATGGAGAAGGGAACGTATTGATTCATACTCAGTTTGTGCTTAATGAAGTTTACAAAATGTTAGATACAATTGCTATTCATTTACCCTCAGAGGATAAATTATCTCTTATCTTAGCTGCTGTTTTGCATGATATCGGCAAACCTTTGGTGACTAAAACTAAAGAAATTGATGGGGTGCCAAGAATTGTTGCTCCTTACCACGAGGGAAGGGGATGTTCCTATTTGGCATACAGGCTTTTAGAAATTAATCTACCTTATAATGTTGTCCAACAAACTCTTCGATTAGTAGCCTACCACCACAAACCGAAGCGGTTAGTTCTTCACAATGCATTGAAAAATGATTATTTTCATCTAGCGCGTTTGGTTAATACCGAACTGCTCTTTTATCTTGCAAAAGCTGATATGCTGGGCAGAAAGTGCAAGGATCAAAATGTTCAATGTGATTACATTGATCTATTCCGCATTTTTTGCGAGGAATATAATCTTTGGGGCAACAAAAATCCTTACGATGATTGGAGAATTTTCTTTAACAATGAATTAGCTCATTTGTCTGATGAAAGTCGCGATGCAGTTTTTGGGTACGCGGTACAAGATTTTGAACAAGGTCTTATTTTTACTCCCGAAGAAGCTATTGCGCGCCGCTATCCCTATCTCAAATTCTTTCCACAGCTTATGATTATGTGTGGACCTAGCGGTTCAGGCAAAAGCACTTGGATTCAAAAGAATTTAAAAGATTATCATAAAATCTCTCTTGATGACCTCCGACAGGAGCATTGTAAATCTAGGGGCAACCAAAAGGACAATAGTTTTATTATGGTTAAAGCTAAAGAACAATTAAAAATTCACCTACGTAAACATGAAAAGGTTGTTTGGGATGCTACGAACCTAAGGAAAGATTTTAGAAGCATGATTTGTCAATTCGGCTATGACTATCACGCTCTTGTTACACTAATTGTCCTGCATATTCCAGAATCCCAAATTTTTAAAGGAAATAACTCAAGAGATCATCAGGTTCCTAAAGAGGTCATCCATAGTCAAATTGAAACCCTCCAATGGGTTGACGATGCGGAAGCTCACAGGGTTGCATTTGTAAACCATGAGAATTCCTTAGATTTTAGAGGTTTTTGCAATTCGTCTGATGAGCAAAAGGAACGTTGTGTATCAATTTAAAGAGCGTAGATGTCCCCAATGGGGCAAACACACGCTACGACCGTTGAGTAAACACGGTAAAAATACCTTAAAAAATGAACTTTTTTTTGAGTAAGTATTATATACCTTTGAAAAACGATTGCAATCCCAGTAAATTTCTTCTACTCTGCCTTATACCGAAGAGCGTTCAAATTTTGGTTTTTGGCAAAGAGAAAGCACCCGGTATTTAGCGATCAAAAAAGGCCCCATATTATAATATTGGGTCATTTTTGATCGCTTAATCCCAGGTGCTTTCTCAAAGTTAAAAATCCAAAATTTGAAGGCTCTTCAGTATATAACCTATCGATAGGATGATTTAACATATGTTCACTTTAAAATATCTGCAAAAAATACCATTATCCTTGGAAGAAAGTTGGGATTTTTTTTCCTCGCCCAAAAATCTGAAGATCTTAACGCCGGAGCATTTAGGTTTTGAAATATTAAATGATCTAGGCAATAAAAAAATGTACCCAGGTCAAATTATAACATATAACGTTCGGCCTATTTTAAATATACCCCTTGAATGGGTCACAGAGATTACTCATGTTCAAGAACCCAATTACTTTGTTGATGAACAACGCTTCGGCCCCTACAAATTTTGGCATCATGAACATCACTTTAAACCCATTCCTAATGG
>JACDDG010000330.1 GCA_013817115.1 Parachlamydiaceae bacterium
CGTATGCGCTAGTACCGCCCGTGCGGTTCGGAGGGAGGGGTGGTGAAAGCCATTCCTACCTCTATTGTTTATTAGGTATTTTGTGTCTTTTATTCGATCCACAGCCAAAAATGGTATAAGAGACAAATTAAAAGGGTTATGCTATGAGTAAATCCTTGCAAATTATTTATATCAATGGAGATGAGTTTTGAACAAAGGACTTTAGAAAATGCGCTTCAGCAAGAATTTTATGAGTGCATTATAGTAATTAAGTTACGTCTGATAATATACCTTATGTTGTATTCATTATAATGAATACAAAAAATCAGAGTATTTCAAATCTACTCAATTTTTAAAAACTCTATTCCATAGAGCATAATATCTTGATAAAATTTGGGAATGTCATAATAAACCACGTTTTAAGAAATCGGATGAGCCTAAACTACAATAGTATTAAATTTAAACTCACCCTATCTTTAAAAAATAGTCAATTACTCATAGAAATAATTGATTATTTCTTCGTTTGAAGAGTGCGATAACTTTGAATTAAATCTTATTGAACCTGTTAAAGGAAAAGTTTCACACCCGCAATATTGAAGAAAGTCCAAAGCTAAACAGTTAACAGCACCATTCTTATCATATACTATATCCAAAATCTTAAATGAACCTAATATACTATTACAGGCTCTACCATTACCACTTACTGCCATTCCAGGATGTCCTTCTGACTTAAAAGCAGCTCGCTCTGCATCAAAATAATCTCCAACCTCAAGAGGCATATCAGAAGAACTAAGAAATTGAAAACTCCAGTAAGCATCATCATTTACTATTGAAAAATGAAGACCATTGCTTAATACACATATTGGTTTTAGTTCATTTTCAATAAAATAGGATTTTCCCTGCCCTATAAAATCCCCCTTGGTGCTATACATCGATATCTCTATCGGTAGAGATTCGTCTAAAACTGAAAAGTAACTGAGTATCTCTTCATTTAAAGAGTGCGGCATGTTTGAATTAAATCGTATCGAACCGGTTAATGGAGCATTAGTGCCACATCCACAGTATTGAAGAAAATCCAAAGCTAAACAATTCACAGCGCCATTCTTATCGTAATCTAGATCCAATATTCTAAAAGCTCCTGATATTGTATTACAACCCCTGCTAGCAGCACTAACATCCATTCCAGGCTTTCCAATGGATTGAAAACCAAATCGCTCAGCCCCCACATAATCTCCAATATTCAAAGGCATATCATCTGGACCAGTAAATTCAAAATTCCAATAATACTCTTCATCTTCTAAAGAAATATCTATACCATTTTCCTGACCATAACAGGTAAAAGGAAAAAACGGTTTTATTTCTTTTTCAAAGTGATATGTCTTTCCTACACCTATATAATCACCTTGAGCACTATGAATGAAAACTTCAATAGGTAATAATTCTTCTGAAGTCGATTGGTTGTTTTTTGAATTGAATTTATCAACATCAGTATACCCTACTTCACCTCCTGGTAAAGTACATGTAACAAAAGAAAATAGTAAACATACAAATAGTTTCAACTTAGACATTAGGCTCCTCTTATTTGTTTTTTGCAAGCTATGACCACGAAATAAGTTATCGGATCATATATTTGATGATGCTATACTGAAATAGGATTTATTGCACACAAAACTTACCTTTTAAATATGTGTTATGATAATACTTAAAAAATTGCTGTGGTATATACAGGGAAGGTTAAGAAATAAAATTTTGTTTCTACCTTTAAGGAATCAAATTGAAATGTTAATATTTTTTATATATTTTATAGCTTTATCAGAAAAAGAACTTCTGTCTGAAAAGGTGATATGTGTTAGCCCCCCTATCAGGGTATTTAAAAAAATTAGCTATCACAAAAATCAATAAAAAAATATCCGGTCGAAATTTATAATTTTAATCTTTCTTATGCAAATATTTATAGAAAAATTTTAACTCACTTTAATAAATTAATTTTCCCGAATTTTTTTACAAAAAAATTCAAGTTCTCTTTTAGTTGATACTAGGAAAAGTATTAGTTATGTTGTTTTCAGCCTCCTTATCCAGGAGTTCTGAGCCTAATTAAATAAATTATTTTCATCTCATTGGCTTCTTGAATAGAATAGGTTTTTATTTCGAATTTGATCTTACCTACATCCCTTGAAAAGTTCACTTTTTATAAGTTCCGTTTTGATCGCCAATTGTCTATTTTATGACATTCTGAATAAGCATAAACAAATTTTAAAAAAACAATCCATAATTAAAGCATTTGTGTTTGATTTGATTTATAGCATAATCTATACTTTGTAAAATAAGTCAACTTAACTTAGTCCTTAAGGGCTATATATAATACCTTATTTTTTTGGTAAATGAGAATATCTAACAACCAACAGGAGCTAAATGCTTTTTTTTAAATTTTCAAAGTTTGTTTTCGTGCTGTACATTACCCTATTCTCGCTCACATACAGCCTTTCCTCCGCTGAGATAGATAAGGAACTCGATAAGTGCTCACATTTAAGCTATGAGCAACAGGCTGTATCAAACGAACCATATTTTAACGTTAAACAAAAGACAGATCCAAAAATTGTAAAATCACTTAAAGGTGGCGATATTTTAGTACATTTGCCTAACAGTGGATTTCCTAAGGGGAGTAAGTATGCTCTTTTCATAACAGATATTAAGGGAAATAAAGACTACCTTTTAAGTATTATTGCAGACGATTTTGGGGACCTAAGAATCTCTCATAAAAATCACATGAAGCTTGAAGATTATAATATCGTTCTTCAGCACTATATGCTTGGCCAAGAAACCCATTTTCACTTAATCTCAGACAATGGAATATATCTTAAAACCACAATTGTACAAAAACCTATTATTGCCAAAGGACACGATGGAGCTATTTTGGAGGTATTATTGGAATCTCCTGAAGTCTTTAAAATAATAGGTAAAGGATTTAGCCAAGGTGAAAAGTTACAAGGTACTTCGATAAGTTGTGATGAAAAACTGGCTTTTAAAATTTGCGCTAATTCCGAAGGAACTTTTGAAGCTGGATTAGCACCCTCTGTAATTGGGTTCTCAGCCGGTCTTGCATCAGTTGAACTTATACGTGAAAATGGAGAGACATTATTAGTAAAATTTTTTTGGGGAACAGCTGCAGTTGAATCAGCCAAAAGGTAAATAAGCTACAATCAAATTCTTTAACCCTCTTAGATATTGAAACATAGGCATTCTTTTTGACAAATAACTAAAGAATGCCTTATTCTTCTCTTCTTTTCTAAAATGCAACTTTATCATTCTTAAATTTTAAAAGAATTGCCACTTATAGAAAAACCTGTATTTTAATCAAAATTCAGCACTATATTTTTTACAAACCCAGAAAATTTAAGAAAAATAGTAACAGTTCAGATACCCCTCCTTTGCCGGTGGCATCTAAATGAAGTAGATTAAATGGCTATTGTTTGAAGAGTGATTTGTTGACATGTCTCTAATAAACGGGGAGTACCTTTGAT
>JACDDG010000331.1 GCA_013817115.1 Parachlamydiaceae bacterium
AATCAGGAGGTTATGGGATTATCATTGGGGAACAGGCTACTGCTAAGCAACTAGAAGAGATACGTGAACGTATCAAGGCTAACCCACGTGACTATATTGCCCAGCCTCTTAAACAGCTTTCAAGCAGCCCAACTTTAAATGAGGGGAGCATCTGTCCACGAAGGATAGACCTTCGTCCTTTTGTTTTGACCGGACAAAAGACATGGACATTGCCCGGAGGATTAACGCGAGTAGCTCTTCTAAAGGATTCATATATTGTGAATTCCAGTCAGGGGGGAGGATCAAAAGACACATGGGTTTTAGGAGATTTATGATTTCTCGTATTGCAGAACAAAGTTTTTGGATGTGTCGATATTTGGAAAGGTTGGAAACTTTTGCGCGTAGTTTCCTTGCTACGCATCTTTTCAGTCTAGATAGTCATGAGGTTGCATTTGAGGAGTTCTTTCGGCTTTCTCCGCTTGAAAAACCTCTTTATATAAAAATCTACAATAGCCATGACACTGATGAGGAACTGATTCAATATTTCCGTGTTTGGCAAGAGCTAAATCCAGAGAGTTTGTTGTCACTCCTTGGCAATGCCAGGGCCAATGGATTACTCATCCGTGAGATTATTAGTGAAAGTATGTGGCAAATGATCAACAGGCTCTATTTGTGGATGCATAGCGAGACAGTAAAAAAACTCTACATGACTGATAAATACAACTTCTATACTCGCATCATTGAAACGACTCAGCTAATCAAAGGCATGTACTATAACTTGTTGTTGCGAGACGAGTATTATCATATTATGTCCGTCGGGTTGATGACCGAACGGTTAACGCAAGTTGTGCTAATGCTTGACAAATTAAATTCTAAAGAATTTTTTGCAGTCAGTGCAAATTCACAAAGTGAGAATAATCTTTTAAAATGTTTACTGGAAAGTTTTGCATCTACTCAAAATTACTTACGAAGTGGATATGGAATGAGTTCTACTTTATTTGCAAAATTTTTCACGCATGATTTACATGCTCCTCATGCCTTGAATTTTATTTTAAGAGATCTTTCAATGCATCTCTCGATACTTCAAACAGAGCTGCATGGATTTGAACAACCTCATTTACATTTAAAAGATTTGGCAGAGCTTTTTTCTCAATTGAATCCATCAATCTTTTTATGCGATAAGGGATTGGAAACAAAGCAGCAAATTTTTTCTGTTATTTATAAAATGAATGAAGAATTGCGAAATTCAATTTTTGCCACGGAAAAAATTCTTGTTTAGTAAGAGCGGTTGCAGCTCATTTTCTTCATGAGTTAAGGAGAAGTTTATGAATTATTTGCTAGGAATGTCATTGGAATCGAATGGATTCCCGCAGATCATACCCTCCTATCAATTTGACCAAAGCCGATTTCGATTCGGATTGGCCTCATACCCTCTTGATAGTTATTATGCAACCATCATTAAAAATGCTAAAATCGAAAATGAAATAAGTTTAACTGAAAATTTGTATCGAGGAAAGGCCCAAGGAATTTCGATACTTTTAGGGGCCTATTACGAAGATATTGATCTCGATGAACGCAACAGCCCTCCATATTTTTGGACATTTGCCGGGCGAGCATGGGTGATAGCCTGTCAATTGAATTTAAAAGAGGATTTTAAAAGAGAATTTTCTGTTTCCAGCCGTTCAGCTTTAGTTCCTATCGGTAATACAGATGAGGAATATCTTTTTTGCGCTTTGCTAGATACTATTTACTCTAAAGGAGCAAATAGTCTTGCAGATCTAACGTGGCCAGTGTTGAATGATATTTTTCATGCTATTAATCATTACGGGGATGTTGAAATTTTACTAAGTGATGGTAAGGATCTTGTTGTTTACCATGATCTAAATCCTAAAAAGCCTTCTTTATACGCCTTAAGAAGTTCTCCACCGCACAATATCGATTTCTTACAATTTGAACAGTTAAAAATAGAACTTGATGCAGTTGATCTAAACCATACGATATCGGCTTTTACCAATAATCCTGAAGCCGGTTGTATCCCTTTAATGTCTCCGATGCATGCAGGACAGATGATTGTGACACGGAACGGGGAATATATTTGGAATTCACATGCATTTTCTGGCGAGCCTACGTCAATTAGAAGACGCGTTTCGAAAAACCATATTGAAAAGGATCCCATTCCAGTCTCTCAAGAAAATCCTCTCGTTTTAAGTCAAATTACATCCCTTCCATTGATCCTTTGCCCTGAGAACGAAGAGTGCCTCGAAAAAGAAGAAGTAAAACCTAAAAAAGAAGCAAAGAAAGCTGTCCATCCGATTAGTGTGACTTTATATCGTAATGAACCTTTTTTTTCAGATCCAAATTTGGCTCTATATTCGGTTTTCCACTCGACACATTACTACTACGACGATGAAATTGGCATGAGTAAACACCTTCTCAGACTTCAACCCGTGCATGATTTGACACAGCATATTTTGCAGTATACCCTTAGTTCCTCTGTTCCCGGGAAGTCTTGCAGTTTTCAGGGAGTTTTTGGCAACAGTGCAACGATATTTGATATTTCGGATGCTTACCGAGAACTTGTTTTTACAAGTCAATCCTTTATAGCTCTGACCGAGCCACCTCTACAACGTCTTGACCTCTTATATAAGAAGTGGACTTTACCTCTTGTGTGGATGCCCTGGGATCACATCATGCTACAGGCCTATCTTACACCACCAGAATTAGCCGAATCAGAGTTATATGAACTGTCAGAGTATGCTATGAGCTTTGTCAAAAGAAACGACAATTGTGTGATAGATATTTTAAATGACTTAAATAGAACTATTTATCGAGATTATACATACATATCTGGATCGACAAACCTCTCAACCACACCATATGAGGTGTATTACCTGCGTTGTGGAGTATGCCAAGACTTTGCTAATTTGTTCATTTGTTTAGCGCGTTTATTAAACATACCGGCAAGATATCGTGTAGGATACATCTATACCGGGTCTGAGTATGAAAACAAACAGCAAGGCGATGCTACGCATGCCTGGGTAGAGCTATACCTTCCGAACATTGGTTGGATGGGATTTGATCCAACGAATTGTTGTTTGCAGAGTCAAAACCATATTAGAATAGCGTGTGGAAGGAACTATCGCGATGCGACACCTACTTCAGGAACAATATTTAGGGGCGGTGGACATGAAACGCTCCATACTGTAGTCCAAGTAGTGAGGCTGAGCAAAGAAGAACTTTACGAGCAGATTAATGCAACTGTGCCGAGATCATAACGACAAGCCTTCTTAAAGCAACGCCGGTGAAGTCAGCAATCGCAAAACGCAGCAAAAATATAGCTCATCATCCCGATCATGCTTTTAACTCAATCTTATTTTTAAAAAGTTTTGCCGCTAAAACCATAACCTGAAAATCATTTTGTAGCCCAAAAGCCGATATCGGCTTTTGGGCTATTATGCCGAATGAATTATTATGCCGATAACTTTTTTTCAAATTTGCCTACGCACTAGCTTAGAGT
>JACDDG010000332.1 GCA_013817115.1 Parachlamydiaceae bacterium
TTTGGTGCAGATATTAACACAGCCATGGACTAAAAGTCCATGGCTTATAAAATCACACTGAAAGTGTGACAACTAAAGTCTTGGACTGAAAGTCCAGAGTTTTGACTCTCGATATGATACAATAAATCTTCTTAATCCGCATAGTTCGTTGGAGAACTTAGGGAACACGCTGACTACTTTAATATTTACCAATGTGCTATGCTAAGGTAATGCCCTCAAAAAGACAGGAGAGTCACAATGTATGCTCCGCTAGCCGAACGATTACGTCCTCGCTCCTTTGCTGATATTGTCGGTCAATCTCACCTTTTGGGGGCTGACGGATTTATGACACGCATTATCGAAAGTAAGCATCCTGTTTCAATCATTTTGTGGGGACCTCCGGGAGTAGGAAAAACTTCCATTGCTCAGCTTTATGCCAAAGCGTTTTCGATGCGCTTCCGATCGATGAGTGCCATTTTCAATGGAATTGCTGACTTAAGAAAAATTGTGCATGAAGCTGAGGATCAGCCCCTTTTCGGACAAGGTACTCTACTTTTTGTGGATGAGATCCATCGTTTTAACAAAGCCCAACAAGATGCCTTCTTGCCTTATATTGAAAAGGGTACAATTGTTTTAATTGGCGCAACCATTGAGAACCCTTCTTATTATTTAAATAATGCCTTACTCTCTCGTGTCAGGGTTCTTAAATTAAATAGTCTGGATGCAAATGCCCTGACACAGTTGGTTGAGCGGTATGAAAATGGAGTGGGTAAACTTCCCTTGGACGATGAAGCAAGAGGTTTTTTGCTTCACCAGGCTAAGGGTGATGGACGCTATCTTTTTAATTTGATTGAAAATATAGAAAGTGTAAGGGCCAAGGAAGATCTGACTATTGAAGCTTTGCAAGAGATTTTGCAAAGTCGAGCACCGTTATATGATCGTGATGGAGAATATCATTATAATCTTATTTCGGCGTTACATAAATCAATTCGTGGTTCCGATCCGGATGCATCGCTTTACTGGTTTGCCCGAATGTTGGAAGGGGGCGAGGAGCCATTATTTTTAGCTCGTCGTTTTATTCGCGTCGCTTCAGAAGATGTGGGTCAAGCTGATCCTCAGGCACTGATTTTGGCAATTGCCGCCTATAATGCTTATCATATGCTTGGTTCACCGGAAGGAGAATTGGCTTTGGCTCAACTTGTAATTTATTTGGCTTTACCTCCGAAGAGCAATGCAACTTATGTCGCGTATAATCATGCCAGGGAATTAGCAAGTAAAACGACGCATTTAAATCCTCCTTCAATCATTTTGAACCCAGCGACAAAACTGTTAAGAGATTTCGATTATGGCAAGGGTTATCGCTATGATCATGATGAGCCTTTAGGATTTTCAGGCCAGAATTATTTTCCAAACGAGATGGAAAGGCAGAAATTTTATTTTCCCGTTGAACGTGGTTTTGAGCGAGAAATGATTAAGAGGATTGATTATTTTGAGAAGTTGCGGAATCGATTGAATGGCGATCAACAATCGTAGGGTATCATTTTAACCAGGAGCTAAATTTAGCTATGTTGGATCTTTGCTAATATCTTAACTAATTCTTGCATTGATTTGCAGGGTGAGGCTATGGCTATGCAATGCGCGGCATTAAAATTGAGATGACGCGTATTAAATCAAAAATTGTCAAAAAAATTCAAAAAAAGACTTATGCAAATGATCTTAAACAGCCTTAACGCACGCTGGCTATCAAGCGTTAGCCCTATTTATTATAAAAAACCTCAGCAAATTCGGGTTCTTGTAGTTCAAGAAGGGCTTTACTAAACCAAAGATCACCTGCTTAACTTCTAGAGGCAGGTGAGGCATATGTTTACTATTTAATGCTAAAAAATGATTAGTTTGAGCATTCGCTTCATCATCAAAAGCACGTTTTTTAAAATTATCGATAATCTGAACTTTTGATTTGTAGGCCAAAGGCAAATCAATCCATCCCCTTTTCCTTGTCGTATTCTTTGCCGGAACAATGTTTGTAATACTAAAAACAAATACCAAGTTACATTTCTTTTGGTTTTGTCTTTACAATTCCTATTGAAATTAATCCGAGAATCATTGCAATGAAAGCTCCAAAATAATAAATCTCTCTCAGTTGGATCTGAGCAAACTCTTGCAGAGGCCCTACGCCAAACGCAGCTATTCCATAGCCTATCAAATAATACGTTAGTATCATTCCCGGAATTGCACCGGCAATTGACTTAAATTGCTGTGTTCCAAAACCAACTGTAAGTGGAAGTAATGTAGAACATCCGAAGCCCATCAATCCTGAAGCAAAAACAGCCCACGTACTTTCACCATCTTTCAATGAAGCAAGAAGTAGAAATCCCGCAGCACAAATAAAAGGGCTTAGTTGATAAACAAAGCGTTCACGAATAGATTTATCAAAAGCAGCAAAAACAAATCTGCCCACAGTAACCATTCCCCAAAAAGCTGTTAAGGCTAAGGCTTGGATCTCATGAGTTGCATGCAAAGATGTTTTCATATAAATGGAGACCCAATTGGCATTAAGTGTTTCGATGGTACCATATAAAAAAGCAAAAGCACCGAAAATCCTAAAACGCACCAGAGTCTTATTTTGCTTGAAGCTTTTGGTTCTATAGGGAATTTTTTCGCCAGGCAAAGTTAATGAAACACTGTATAGTATCAGGAAGGCAATCAAACCTGCCAGAATTAACGGAAGCTCCCACCAAAAGCCAAAAGCAACAAATAATGCCATAAAAATGGGGGCCAGTGCACTGCCAACCCCAAGCAGAGCATTAAGTAGCAATAACATTGAATCGATTTTGGCAGGAAATAATAGGGCCGTCATGGCATTTAGGGTAGGTACAGTTAAACCAAATCCAGCCCCTAATAAAGCGGTTGCAACCACTAAGATAAAGTGAGCTAACTCAGATCTTTTCGTTGCCATTACACTGAATGCCATTAACACCATTGACAAGAGATTTGCAATTAAGCCAAAAATAAAAACAGATTTGGATGAAAAGTATTGGCATAATCTAGGATTCATAGCTGTGGAAAAAAGAGCGAATATGGTTTGCGAGATGAATAAGCTGCCGTAAGCGGTACTCGAAAAATTGAAGGCATCCGGGCTAGTCAATATGGTGGATGCTGCAGGAAATGTTACTAGACAAATTCCTTGAATTAACCCTGAGCTATAGACGGCAATGCTTTCTTTGCGCATCAGAGTAATAGAGGTAGTAAGATCAAATCCGAGTATATTAGTTTCTTCATCTTAACTTAATCCTTTTCATTTCGGATGAGGAATCTACTTAATTGAGAACCTTAGTCGTGAAAGTAGGTTAAAACTGCATAAACATAAAGTTATTTTTTCAATATTTTCATTAATTTGCATCTTCTGCCAGGCCTACGCTACTGCATATATACCGAAGTGCGTCCAAATTTTGGATTTTGGCAAAGAGAAAGCTCCCGCGATTAAGCGATCAAAAACGACCCCATATTATAATAT
>JACDDG010000333.1 GCA_013817115.1 Parachlamydiaceae bacterium
ATAGGAAGGGAACAGTTTGAATTTTGAATTAAAATTATTATTTACATTTTCTCTTCCCCAAAATGACATTTTTTTAAAATTCTACCAATTTCCTCTCGGAAATTACATTCGCCCACAATTGCTGGTCTTTGCGTCTTTGTGTCTCTATATTATTTTTTTTTAGACAATTCAACACAGAGCGAGACAGAGCCTTCGGCCCCCCTATCGGGAAATAACAATTTGCAAATTCTAAACTCTTGACTATCAATGAGTTGCAATTTTGTTATTTAGAAGACACAAAGCACAATGACACAAAGAGTTGTAGGTTGGATTTTTATAAAGGTTACTTGGGTTTTGTGATTTTTAAAGAAAGTCGTTACCAATTTGGCTACTAACGTCCCTAATTTTTATAAATTAAATCACAACTCTTTGCGTTTTCCTTTGTGTTGAATAAAAAATTTAAACTGCTTTCCTCCGCGTCTCCGCACCTCCTAAATAACAAAATTACAACTTATTGATAATCAGTAGTTTAAGATTTGAAATTGTTATTTCCCGATGGGGGCCGAAAGGCTCTGTCTCGCTCTGCGTTAACAATCTTCAAGCTAATACCTCTTAACACCTATGCCGGGCATCCTTTCTGATTTGAAATGAAAACTTCGCACTTCCCCTCTTTAATTCTATACCTAGCGGATTTTATCTTTATCTTCGACAATAACCCCTAATTGTGATACAGTTCTAAAAGAATGCTCTAATAATTAAATTAAATAAACACACCCAAAAAAAAGAGCGCATCAAATGACTCATACATATTTTAATAACTGCCCAGATTATTACCCCATAGATTTTAACAAAAATAATTACCAACGAAATCTAGATACACTTCTAAGTTCAGTGGGCTCTCTGGGTGTCAAACACCATTCTTTTATACGACTGGGGTGGATAGGAAGAATTTTTAATGCCGTAGCTTGGGTTTTTGGATTCAAAGATATAACTAATTCGCCAAGAATTAATGGAGAAATTTTGAAATTTCTTCATTATGGAGTCTTACACAAATTAATTGATAATAATCTTCAAAACCAATTTCAATACTTGTCAGTTCAGGGCTGGGTTGCACCTGAAGCTAAAAATGCTGTTGATGTACTGAGTAAAAGAAACATCGCTACAGCAGAGAAATTGCATTGCATCAAAGAACAACTATCAAACTACTACACTAAAAATGAACAACAGCTTTGCCCCGCCTTTTGGAAACGAAGAACCTCCTTTCCTTCTGTCCCGCTATATAAATCTTCACCCTTTGGAACATCTCACCTTTTTAAGGCTGCTACGACAACTGAACCAAGTAAGTGGAAAAAATCCTTAAATCACATCACTTGGGCAATAGCATTGGGAGATAAAGATCTTAATTTTCAAAAAGAATGCTTCAGCGCACTTGAAATACTGCTAAAACGCTCTTCTAATGTGTACAATAATGCAACTCATCTAATCCCGTTTATTGCTAGACTAGCTAAAAAATGCATAACTGAAGAAAACGATTATGCTGCTGCCGAAAAATATTTAACACTATCGATCAAAAAATTTGAAGCCTATCAATCGCAATCATTACAATGGCAACTAAAGAAAATCTTCTTCAAACAACAAAATTGGACGAAACTAACTTTTTATGTCGAAGAGTTCACTAAAAAATTCTCTGAAAATGAACGTAAGAAAAAATGTCATTATAAGCTTACAGCACTAGCTAAAGGAATAGCGACAATTTATCAGTTAAAAAATTACCCTTATCAAACCATCGACTACCTAAAAAAAGCTGCTGAGTATGCTCCTGAGGATGAGTCTATACCTAAAGAGATCTCATCTATTTACAAAAAAATGGCTTGTTCAGCAACTAAGGAAGAGGCAATAAACCTCCTTAAAAATGCTTTGAAATTTGATCTGAACGATCAATCGATCTCTAAAACAATTGCATCCATTTACATTCAGATGGCATCTTCAACAACGAACTGTACGACAGCTATTGAATTGCTTATGGAAGCAAGTGCATACGATTGCGAAGGTCAATCGATACCACTTAAGCTTGCGTCTCTTTACATACAAATTGGAAATGTTATTTTAAAAAAAAATAGCCCTTTAATCGCAATGACCGGCAGTTTTTTTAAATTAAGGCAATCAGCTTCTCCTAAAAGATTTTATAAACAAGCGTACAACATTTGCCCTAATGTTGAAGGGGCTCATATTCAATGGCTTATTAGCGATTACGAACAGCAAAAAGCCTTTGATGCAAGTTTTGATCTTTATAAAGAAGTAAGCCAATTACATCCAAATTATAATTATCGACTTAACTCTTGCACAGAGCATGCATATCAAAATAAAAAAAATGGGGACTTTCAAAGGGCATATGAGCTTTTCATGTTATCTCATAAATTTGAACCTAATAATTTCAGTATTAAAGAAGAAATTGTATCTCTTGGATTGAACTTAGCCAAATCTTATGAAGAAAACATGCCTCTTGTTGCCGTCGAATATCTTATTAAAATACGTCCTTTTGTCAGATATATAGAGCAAGACTCTAATACAACATTTGGTTCTCACTCCCCCCTTCCTAAAATCAATGAAAATGATCTCGAGGAGTTAATAGGATTGATTTCATGCAAATATGCATATAACCGTGCGCTCCAATTTGTTGATGAATGCAGAATATCTTCAATGGCGACATCACTAAGAGATGACGACCTGTTTGAACAAAACAAATTTGAGCATAAAGAACAAATTGAGGCAGCCGTAGTTTGGTTCCAAAAAGCACTGTTAGCTAATCCTAGATCAGCTGAAGCGCATTTCGAATTAGCAAGTTTCTTTAAATATTTTGAAGTTGAAAATGTCGATATTCTTTCACATTATCAAAAGGCTGTAGAACTTAAACCTTTGAACTACATCTATAAATTATGCCTGAGCAACACTCGAGGCGAATTAGGTTTTAGAGATGGGATAAATAATGTTATTAAAACGTTGATTAATCCGCCTGAAGACTGTTTAAAAATCTATTCAAATTGGATGGAAAATTATTATCTAATTAAAGAAGATAGATTTTTCACAGTTGACCCCCACAATATGACATGCGTAGCTAAATAAGTCCACACAATCCAACTCAAGGGCCGTAAATAAAAGTTTAAGTGACGATCAAAATTTCAGCAAGTAAATTTGGTGGATAAAATGTAGCTCAACATTCTAATGTTGAGTATAAACGTAGCGAAAAATGAGTTTAGCTGTAGTCATAATCTGCGCGTAAACAGAGCTCCCCTGTGGGTAGGGTGCAGAATTAAGGTGAAAAAATGCTTAGGATCTGATGGCAAATTTTGTCCGCGTAATTTTTTATGCGTCAAAAATCTAGGCGTCCGTGCAGTCAGCAATGTGCCCTAAGCTCCTGGGGAGCGGCAGATGTATAGCCCATAGCGTAGCCCCTGTGGGGCAAGCTATGGGTTAATTAAAAAATGACCTAGAGCTCTGGAAG
>JACDDG010000334.1 GCA_013817115.1 Parachlamydiaceae bacterium
AATCCAAACCGTGGCTTTGACTTATATGGAGGCTACGATGCACGGCATTGGAATTGGAATGACGTGCTACTGCTACAATTGCTGCTTCGCAGCTTGTAATCATAACATTTTTGTCAAAAAAAAACTTATGCGTAAAACTATGGGCGCAGAGGCTTTAGAGAAAGGCAATTCAACACAGAGACACAAAGTCACAAAGACACAAAGATAGCTGCAAATTTTTGTTTGAAATTCTTAAAGTTATTTTCGGCCTTTGTGTCTTTGTGTTGAATTAAAAACGGAGTATCCCAAATTTAGGCTTGACCCCCAGCCTTCCTCTCGACTCTGCGCTCCGCGTCTCTGCGTTAAAAAAAGGCTTCAACATGTCCCTAGATTAATTTGTTTGCAAGCAACGTTGAAAACAAACTTAACGTCTAAATGAAGAAGCCCCTGTGTGCACTATCCATAGGGATGGTATACACAGGGGCTTCATATTTCACTCATGCAATGTATTTCAAAGGCTTGGCCGAACGAAACCTTATCTAACATCCATAAATTCATCTTCGATTAATTCATCTTGAACAGTTTCATCTTTAAGTGCAGGCTCTTCGTAGAATAAACCCCCAAGATCCTTAGCAAATTCCATTGCAGGTTTACCACCTATAGTAACCCCATCTTTGCTGTATTTTACAACAAACTTTAACTCTTTATCTTGAGCTTTGGGGTCTTCAGTATGTGCAAGAAGAACCTGGAACAAGCGATCTCTTAGTTCAGGTGAAATAGGCTTAAAAGCCATCTCATCTTTTGAAAAGAACGGAGTAAGGCTTTCTTCTAATGCATTATACATGCTGATGAGACGATTATATAATGGACGTCCACCTACTAAAAGCGTGTTTACAGTTCCGGTACTTCCTTTTTCATCTCCAACAAATGAAAGTTTAACTCCATTTTGTTTTTTTCCAAGCAAGGAAAAGTTCAGTGCTCCTTTTTCAGTCACAAAGGCTGGCGCTGCGGAGTACTCAAAAGAGCCATTTAGGTCGAAGTTCGATTGCAATGGAATTTGATTAAAGAATGGAAGTGTTTGAGGTGAAATAATCCATTTGTAAATAGACTTTGCATATTCAGCATCAGGACCCCCATCATTTTTAGGCGGATTTTTTTTCACAAGAGCGATCATTTTATTTACCCAATCTGAAACAAGATCCATTTGCTGATTAATTTCAAATGATAGCGCAGGATGATCTCCTAGGGTACTTACCATAGACATTTTAGCAACTGATGCATCTAATTCAGATTTTGTGGCGATATCCCAATTTGATTTACCTTCAGGAATATTTTTCCAATTAGGAGTGCGTGCAAACGAGGCAAGTTTTCTCCATTCAGATAATGAAGATTTTCCTGAAATAGTTGTTTCTCTTCTTTCAGGTTCAAGGAAAAGATTGTTTTTATTTTCAGCGATAGCTTTTAAATTAACCGAAAATTCTTCCGGAGTGCTTCCGCTAGTATGTGCATAATTTATTTTTGCTGTTTCTAGTAGAATGTCATTCATCGCTTGAGCAAATATTAATTTTACATTACTCGCATCTAAGGAAGCCTTTTTAACATTTTCTAATGTGGTTAGGATGTCATCTTCCGAGAAAACCCCATCTTTCATTGCCGCCAGTTGATCCTTAATTTTCGAGAAATCGACATCAATGGTATCAGTGATTTTTCCATTAATGGTCATATTAAGAGGTTGTTTTGCCTCTTCTGCGTTACAAATAAGATGAGTTGCCCCGTTAGATTCAGCTTTAGCAGTATTATTTGGTACATCTACCCAAATTTGGAGTGTGCCCTCATGATCGAGCTCTGCCAAAATTTTAGGGGAATCAGTTTTAGAATCCATCCAAAATAAGTGAGGATCTCTAAGTGTAATTTCAAAATTGTTATCATCACCTTTTTGATCTAAGGCTTCATATTGAAGTCTAATATTTTTGGTTAGTTGCTTTTGGTTTACTTCGCCCCATAAGGACGTTCCTGCTGTTATAAAAATTGACGAAATCGCCATCACTTTAAAGATCTTCATATTTTGCCCCCAGATTTTTTTTTGTAAATTTATAATGAAAAAAACGGATCCACCTATTTTTGACTGTACCATAAAAAAATTATTTGTCAACCTTTAGGGCAGTCAGCATTTTCTCGGATGGATGTAAGTATAATTGTAGTAGGGCAAATTGCTAAGAAAAAAGAAGGTTTTCAAAAATAAAACAAAAGTAAGTGAAAAGGTTTTTATTTAAAACTTTTTATTTGTTGACGTTGATGTAGAATTAGGATATATTAATTTAATAAAGAAGGTGGGGGTTTATTTTTTAATCTTTTCGAATTTAATTTTATTAACAAAGGCTGTGATATGCAGATCAACGCGTGTGGTAACCAACCTTCTAATTATAATGCTATAACCAATTCTTCTATTGGCTTTGAGGTTCTTCCTATGGATGTTGTACGGGAAATTACCAATTATGCAGATTTTGATGCCTCTAAAAATCTTTCATGCGTCAGCAAGGCGATCAACAATGTGATCTCTATTCGTAATGTTAAAAGAAAAAATTTAATCAAAGAAACAGCCTTTGGCAAGGAGGAATGGCTTAAATTTTATGATCTGGATACCGGCATTGAGCCTATGCTCCCTCGAGATATTATCGAGATTTTAAATAGCCCCTGCTATATGGATCCTACCAGAAGCCTGAAGGATACCCATATCCTAACATTGATTCCAAAAGACGTATCTGTAAAAAGTTTTGGGGAGCTTGCAAAAAAATATTTTCCTATTAGCACAGGTTATGCGTATGCTTTTGAAGCTATTCTTGAAAAATTAGTGACTCCAAATGATAAATCATATTGGGCGCTTATGTCAAAGGATGTCTTGAATGGAAGTAGAGGCGAATGCTTTGAAACGCAATATGAGATGGTAGGTAAGTTATCTCAACATGCTATGGTCAACTGCGAAGTTCCATCTGCATTAGAGGCTGCAATTAGCATCCTTACACATCAAGTTAGGTTAGGAGAGCGTTTATTTAGCGATAACCCAGAGGCTTATACGTATTGCTTAGAGGCGTATAATGATTATCAAGTTTTTCTTGGAGGCTTCGCCTCGGCAGGCCTGAGCGTCAGCATCATTTTATATAACGTCAGCAATATTGGCGTTGCGGTCATGCGGAAGTTCCGCCCCTTGGTCATAGGGTAATTGACCATTAAACGGGCCTTGGCTTTGGCCTTTGGTTTTTGGAATGCTTGATCAAGATTTTATCAAGTGCAGAACGTGGTAAAAGTTGTAGCACACATCATCCAGATTATGTCCCGATGAGGTAACAATCGACCGGAGAGCCGTATGCGCTAGTACCGCCCGTGCGGTTCGGAAGGAGGGGTGGCAAAAGCCATTCCTACCTCTATTAAAAGTGAGCGCGAAAAAAGCAATGCGTAAGATTTCCCACTAGTACATTACAAAAAAAGCGGAGGGAATT
>JACDDG010000335.1 GCA_013817115.1 Parachlamydiaceae bacterium
GGATTAAGCGATCAAAAACGACCCAATATTATAATATGGGCTGTTTTTGATCGCTTAATCCCGGGAGCTTTCTCTTTGCCAAAAACCAACATTTGAACGCACTTCGGTATAATCATTATTTCAAATATTCGCTAAGAGACAGTTCACCATGTTCATAATAATAATACTTGGCTCCATAACTAGTTAATTGTGCACTAAGCAGAGTGTTTTCAGGATGCAAATGGTGAGCAATAGCTAAAGGTGACCCTGAAGGAGCTTTATAAGAAATATTACCACCGGCTGAATCTGCATCTCCCCAAGCATCCCAGTCAGCAGGCGACCAATACTTTGAATCATCCACTGTATCCATCATAAGATTGCTATTAGCACCTCTTTCTAATAATAAATGGATCACATAAATGTTTGCATCAGCAACTGCATAGTGTAAAGCCGAAATTCCTTTTGTGTTTAAAATATCTAAATTTATTTTTTCATGGCTTAAAAGCAAATTGACAATATGGTTTTGATGCTGCTTGATGGCAATAATTAAACAAGTATTTCCTAAATTATCCCTTAAATTGATTTCAGCCTCATTTTCAATTAGAAGGTGCACAATACCTGTATGACCTTTTGCTACCGCTAACATTAGTGGAGTCTTGCCTAATTTATTGATGGAATTTATATTCCATCCATTTTCAATTAAAAGCCCTACCATTTCAATATCATTAGCTTGAGCAACTTTATGAAGAATGGTATTACCTGCATTATCCTGTATTGCCGGATTGTACCCCAATGCGATAAGGTGATCATCGAGTTCATCGCCGGGGATATATCCATTTTGAATAAAATAATCTAAGATCTGTTGATGCGCGTTTTGTAACGCTTTGTGGTAGGGAGTTTGAGCGAGCAGATTGATCCAAAAAATAGATGAGCCTTGTTCGATTAAGTAGGTTGCTATCGAGAGATTCCCTCTTTCTGCCGCTAAGTGAAGCGGTGTATCTTGTGCTTTGTTAGGCATCTTGAGATCCACTCCATAAGCTACAGCTAATTTGATTACAGCAAGATCATTTTTTTTTACTGCAAGATGCACAACAGTGTCACCAGAATTACTTATTTGATCCGGATTAAAATTATTATTCTTCAATATAATTTTTATTTCTTCTTTGGTCAAATTACCGACTTCATCATCACTGACAGAAATCTTACCAAAAAGAGAGGAACTTAAACAGCATATAACGAAGAACAGTTTTAAAAATTGCATATAAATCCTTTTATTTAATTCTAATATTTAGAATAACTAATCCTAATTAGACTTCAATAAAAAAATTAGAAAAATTAAAATTATTAGACTAATCTCCCTCTAGATCTCCGGGGCACAGTATGTGCCAGCATGGCGAACACTTTAGATATCTTGCAAAATTTAAATTCATTACTTTATTTCGGCCATTTTTTTAGATGTTAAATTAATTCGGCCAAACACGTCCTAAACTTGGCCGAGTCGCGCTAATTCGGCCATAAACACATGCAAAGTTGGCCGAATTTCGGCCAAAATATTCATACAACTGCCCGAATTAGTCATATTTCGGCCAAAAACTCTTGAAAAATGGCCGAAATAAAGTATAATTGAATTAGCCTTTGTAGGAAAAATAAGGAACAAAAAATGACGGAAAATAAACAAGTCTTACTCAACCTTCTAAAAACACAAATTGACCCTATTGGAATCAAGGAATTGAGCCAATTACTAAATTTGCCAGAGCGTTCTATTCGACGCTGGATCCAGGAGTGGGTTTCAGATGGAATAGTTATTAAATCTGGCCATACAAAAAAATCCAGATACATTTTTTGGAAAAAAGAAGATAATAAATTTCTTTACTTCAGCAGTTCAAGTCAAACAGTACTTAAAAAATTGAGCCTTCCCCTTTATGAACGCTCTCCCGTCTCTTATAACGAGGATTGGTTTGAGAGTTATGTCGCTAATGAAACGTCTTATTTTTCTTTGGGGATATGCATCAAACTGGCAGAAGCCGGACTTCGCTCTGCTAGCAATGAACCTGCAGGGACTTATGCTCACGAAATTTACAATCGACTTCTTATTGACCTGTCATATAACTCTTCAAGATTAGAAGGGAATACATATTCCCTTCTCGAAACTGAACGATTACTTCTCCAAGGCGATGCACCTGAGGGAAAACTAGACGAAGAAAAAGTGATGCTGCTTAATCATAAAGAAGCCATACGTTATCTTGTCAATAATGCCGGACGTTTAAATGTTTCCTTAGATACTGTATTGACGATCCATTATCTGCTCGCAGATACATTAGTGGACTGGAAATACGCCGGAAAAGTGCGTGACCACGGAGTTCGCATCGGGGGCTCTGCTTATATTCCACTTGAAAATCAAGGATACCTTCAAAAGCAGCTAAAACGTATTGTTGAAAAAGCCGCCTCCATTATTAATCCCTACGAACAAAGCCTATTTTTGCTGATACATATTAGCTATTTGCAAGCTTTCTCTGCTGTAAATAAGCGCACAGCACGTCTCTGCGCAAATATTTCATTAATTCAAAAAAATCTTGTGCCCTGTTCTTTCAACGATATTGAACGCGGCGATTATATGTCAGCAATGATCGCTATCTATGAATTTCAAGAAGTGGCTCCTATCATAGACCTGTACGTCTATTCATACCTTCGCACATGCCATGCATACGACTCAACTGTCAAAGATGTGAAATTCGATTCTTTGCGAGTTCTTTATCGCCGGCAACGTCGTGAGATTGAAAGAGAAGTCATTACAAGACAACTAGTGGGCGATTCCTTGCTTGCGTATGTTGACAACTCACTTATGAACTCTATTCCGCCTGCAGATCTTAACAAAGTTAGGGAGGACACTATCGAAGATCTCAATAGAATGGATTCAATTTCGATAGCTGGCCTTGGGGTTACCCTGGAAGAGCTCTTAATTTGGATTAATAAACGCACAATATTGTAGTCATAAGAAAGGAAGGTAAGGATATAGATAGAAAAGATTAGGTATTCAAGATCGAGAGAACATTAATCATATACCGAGCAACAATTAGTAGTTGTCGCTCCTTAGGATTCGCATTGCCAAGGGCGCCATCTTTTGCCAATGGCTTTAAAGAACTAAATTCAATCGTGGCTCTAAGTTCTATGTCAGCTACGTTGATACTCAACATCAGAATGTTAAGCTACATTTTGCGCCGTTTTGCATTTGCTAACGATCGTGGGTGGACTTCCTTTACGGCCTTGTCAAATCTTTTTAATAAAAAGCCCCTGGACCTTATGGTCCTTGGTGTCTTTATTGTCCTTTGTCGTTGAGGTCTTTTGTCCTTATAAAATCTGTGGCCCAATTTCAATTCTTCAGAAGAACCTTATGTTTTCAGTCGTTTGCATCTTTAATTACGGTTAAATTCACTTTTCCAGAAAAGCACTTGTGCCATCCCAGCCAGGAGGTATTCCGGACGCGATATAGC
>JACDDG010000336.1 GCA_013817115.1 Parachlamydiaceae bacterium
GTTGAAAGATCGAAAGTGACCCCATATTAATATTGGGCCACTTTCGATCTTTCAACCGCGGGAGCTTTGAATCAGCCTAGGTGATCAATAATTACTTTACTATGTACTAGGGCAATTAAATATCTTTATCTGATCTTCTGTCTTTATCTTGCCTGTCTATTGGACAGCTATTTTTTCCAATTAATTGGTAAAAAAAGCACCAGCTCATAAAAGATTCAAAAAACGTAAATGCTGAAAAGATCAAGGCAATCCAGCTATGCATCCAAACCGCATAAATCAATAATGCAACTGCAATTGCAAATCGAAAGGCTCTTCCTGAAAAATCAATATTTTTTTTAAACATATTGTCCTATGCTTTTCTTTTTTATTTAATTTTTTAATTTAAATTGATCATACATCTTACACAAGTTTTTATACTTTTTTGCTTTTGTAAGCAATTCGAATAATTTAATCCATACTCAGTAGCCGTAGCACAATTACCTGGAATATTAATGTAATCTCTATACCGAAGAGCGTTTAAAATACCGAAGAGCGTTCAAATTTTGGTTTTTGGCAAAGAGAAAGCTCCCGCGTATCCCTCACGATCTGACGAAAACTCATTCCACTGGAATTAGTGGATTTAATTTTAACAAAAGCATTTAAAATATTAAGTTATGGAAGAATTACATTTCGCTATTAATTATTATATTTTTCCATCGGCATTTGATTGCAGAGAAATATTCCACTTGATACCATAATGAGTTTATACCGAAGAGCGTTCCAATTTGGTTTTTAGCAGAGAAAGCCCCCGCGGTTAAGCGATCAAAAAGAGCCCCATATTGTAATATTAGGTCGTTTTTTATCGCTTATTCCCGGGGCTTTCTCAAAACCAAAAATCCAAAATTGGAAAGCTCTTCGGTATACACATAACCGGGATTGTAAATTTTATGGACGATATGCCAAATGCCACTAAGAATGAAAATTCGACGCCATTCACTCAAGACAAATCCCCAATTCAAGCAGCATTACTTGACGTCTACCATCAATTTCGAGATAACTCCCGTGGAAAACTTGCCGATTACATTCCTGAACTTGCAAAAGCTAATCCAAATGATTTCGGCATTTCCATGGTCACCGTTGATGGAAAAATTTATGAAGTTGGCGATACTCGAATCAAGTTCACCATCCAATCAATCTCAAAAGTCTTTCTTTATGGTCTTGCACTTGCTGATCATGGTCCTGATAAAGTACTTAAGCATGTGGGAGTTGAACCTAGTGGTGATTCATTTAATTCAATTATTTTTGATGAATTGTTCAATAGACCTTTTAATCCTATGGTCAATGCAGGTGCCATTGCAACGACAGCTTTGATTAAGGGAGAAAACTTTGAAAAGCGCCAAGGTAAAATTCTTAATATGCTCTCGCGATTTGCCGGTCACCCGTTAGAAATTGACCTTAAAACATTAGAAGCTGAAAAAGCAACAGGTCATCGCAATCGTGCCATTGCTTATTTAGAATTAAATAGCAATATGATCGAAGAGCCCATCGAAGATCATCTTAACTTATATTTTATGCAATGCTCTGCACTAGTTGATGCCAAAGACTTGGCTGTAATGGCAGCGACACTCGCTAATCATGGCGTCAATCCCCTGACAGGAGAAGTAGCGCAGGAGCCTGAACATATCACTTATATCCTCAGTGTTATGCAAAGTAGTGGGATGTATAATTTTTCAGGAGAATGGATTTTTAGAATTGGGCTTCCTGCTAAAAGTGGAGTTTCCGGAGGAATTCTTGTTGTAGTGCCTGGACAACTGGGCATTGGAATCTATTCACCACCGTTAGATGACCGGGGAAACAGTATCCGTGGCATCCAAGTTTGTGAGGCCTTATCGCAAAATTTCAATCTTCACCTTTTCGATAAGCGAGCGACTAGAATTCCAGTGATTCGTAGATTTTATACTGATTTACAAATCCTTTCAAAAAGGCAAAGGAATCAACAGGAATTGGAAATTTTGCAAGAAGTAGGCTGTTTGATTCATGTTTATGAATTGCAAGGAGATCTTTTTTTCAGCTCTCTAGAACAGTTAAGTCGCACCCTATCACAATTAGAAAAAGGTCCACTCGATATTATTTTAGACGTTAGACATGTTAGCAGAGTAGATCCAAAAGTCCTTTCCTTATTGACCTCGTTAAGAGATAGACTCGTTGAAAATGAAATTTATATGTATGTATCCGGTAGATCATCTGTACTTTACGATGCTCTAAAAGAAAGCGAAAACTGGTCTTCAGAAATATTTTTTGAATCCTTGCAGGATGCTCTTGAGTCTCGTGAAAACTACTTAATCTCATTAGCTAATTTCAATATTGATAAAACTGAAATTTTCCCTCTTGAAAAAATTGAAATGTTATCAAATTTTTCCAAGATTGAAATAGATGTAATTAAAAAGTACATCACTCAAAATCACTATTCCACCGGTGAGATCATTTTCGCAGAAGGAGATCCCCCAACTGAGCTTTATATGCTTGCTGCAGGTGTTGCAGGGCTTATTTTGCAAATAAGTTCACCGGAGATTTCTAATAAAAGAATTGGATCTTTTAGCCCCGGCATTACATTTGGTGAACTCTGCCTTTTTCATTTAGGCGCGCGAACAGCTAACATTATAGCTGAGGAGCCTTGTGTTTGCTATGTGCTGCCTGTCATTAAAATTGATGAACTTGCAAAAAAGTATCCTGAAATCTACTCTAAGGTACTTGTAAACACAGGCAAGATCTTGGCTGATCGCCTCCGTCGCAGCAACGAAGAACTCAAAATCCTTTCTACTTAATCTTTTCAGTGTTAACTAATTAAACAACATTTTTTCCGAATTGTCTCCGTGTCAAAAATGCGAAAACTGTACCCGGCAATTTAATTGACACGGTGTACTAGTTATTATCCAAGCTGAATTTAATAAATAATTGACACTTTAATCCAAATACATTACATCTCAAAAGTAATAACTACGGGGGGACCATGTTAACTTTAGCGATAATTTTGGTAATCGTTGCAATGATTGCTGGTCTATTCAGCTTTGGAATAACAAATATTATCAATCAGATAGCTAAATTTATATTTATCATATTGGTGATTTTTCTTTTGCTTGCTCTTTTTTATGGATATAGTCACTTCCGATCATCCGCGAGTAAAGAAACATTACCTCAGACTGAAGTTCCTGTTTTGATCCCGATAGATCGTTCGATTGAGAGATCGACTGAGCAATCGGCTGAAGAAATTTCACCTGAAAGTCAAATTATTGATAATTAGAAAGAATAGCTTTACACTGAAGAGCATCTTATTAATTTATTTAATAAATGCTAAAGTCTCCCGCGGGTTTACGCGACTTCATCGAGATCACAGACTCGACTTTGTGGATTTACTAATTCGAATTTTTGGCGTAAGGGCACCCTTGAGCTGTGCGCTGCACATTATAAAAG
>JACDDG010000337.1 GCA_013817115.1 Parachlamydiaceae bacterium
CGCGATCAAGCGATCAAAAACGACCCATTATTATAATATTGGGTCTTTTTTGATCGACTTAATCCCAGGGCTTTCTCAAAGCCAAAAATCTAAAATTTGAACGCTCTTCGTTATAAACCTAATGATGAGCGTGAATCTTATGACCATAATTCCTTTTAAACTTGCAGTTATATGTGGCGGCCCTTCTAAAGAACGGGGCATCTCACTGAACTCCGCTCGATCAGTTATGGATCATTTAAGTAGTCCTCGGGTCGAAATCTTCCCCCTTTTTGTGGATTGGAAAAAGCAATTTTATCAAATTTCACCTGCGCAGCTCTACTCAAACACTCCTGCAGATTTTGACTTTAAACTGACTTCTTCAGGAAACCTTTTAGACAACGAAGCTTTAGAGGCACTCCTCAAAAGTGTTGATCTTGTTTTTCCTGTCATTCATGGTGCCTTCGGAGAAGACGGTGAGCTTCAAAGTATTCTAGAATCATTTGAAGTGCCATTTGTCGGTCATAGCTCAGCTAGTTGCAAGGGTATGTTTAATAAATATCTTGCAGCAGAAAAACTGCGTTCTCATCACTTCCCAACGTTGCCTCAATGCCTCATCGCTACCCAAGATAAAGCTTTAATCAAAAAAATCGTTACCCAGTTTTTTGAAAAACACAACCTTCAGCGAGCTATAGTTAAACCCACCATAGGTGGATCCTCTATCGACGTTTATTCAGTCACAACTATTGACGAAGCTTGTGAACGCTTAGATAAAATTTTCTCCAGCCAAAACACAACTGAAGCACTTCTTGAAAGCTTTTGTATAGGAAAAGAATTTACTGTTGTTGTTTTTGACAATTCAGCAAGAATACCGATAGCACTTATTCCGACAGAAATTAGTTTATGCTATGCTGACAATCAAATTTTTGACTTCAGAAAAAAATATTTGCCTTCTAACCAAGCTGCTTACCATACCCCGCCACGCTTTTCGCGATCAATAGTCGATAACATCCGTAGCAATGCCGAGCAGCTTTTTGAACTTTTTGAAATGAAAGATTTCGTACGTCTAGATGGTTGGGTGATGGAAGACGGAACGCTCTATTTCACAGACATTAATCCTGTAAGCGGTTTAGAACAAAATAGCTTTTTATTTCGCCAATCAACTCTGCTTGGGATGACACATCGGCAAACATTAGAATTCCTAATAGAAAATTGCTGCAATAGATACGGCTTGCATTTTCCACCGCCTCAAATACCCATTAAAATGCCGACAAAGTCTTTGGTCTATGTCTTATTTGGCAACAGCAACGCTGAAAGACAAGTTTCGCTAATGAGCGGAACAAATGTTTGGTTAAAATTATTGCAATCAGAGCAACTATCACCTAGCCCTTTTTTATTTGATCCTCAGGGCAATATTTGGGAACTCCCCTATGACTACACATTGAATCATACGGTAGAAGAAATTTATTCAAACTGTGTTTCTGCATCCGAGAACCAGGATCATTGGCAAGATTTATTAAACACGATATGTGACAAATTAGAAATTTCAAATAAACCTAGACATCCAGTCAAATCAATTTCTCAAGAGGATTTCTTTAACCAAGCCAAAGAAAATGATGCCTTCATTTTTATTGCTATGCATGGGGGTGCGGGTGAAGATGGAACAATTCAACGTGCTTTAGAACATTATAACCTTAGTTATAACGGCTCTGATTCAGTTGCATCAGCCCTTTGCATGGATAAAATGCTATCAGGACAAGTGATTCAATCTCTCAAAGATCCAGAGCTAATATCACCCGATAAGAAAGGCATATGCTTTGCTGAATTTATGGGAAATTCTCAACATGAATTATCCCGTCTTTGGAACATGTGGACTGAGGAACTGCAAACACATCAACTTATCGTTAAACCACGATTTGATGGGTGTTCTGCTGGAATAGTCTTACTTGAAAGCGCTGAGGATTTACAAAGCTATTGCCGCCTATTACACACTAATGCCACGCAAATTCCTGCATTTACCTTCCCGATGCAAGATCACCCCATAGAAATGCCATCGAGCCTTGACGGAGAATTTATTTTAGAGCCATTCATTGAAACTGATGAAATTAGGGTGGCATTCGGAGAGATTCAACATATATCCAAAAATGGATGGATTGAGCTAACAGTCGGGGTACTTGAGCAGCACGGGATATATCGCGCCTTAAACCCAAGTATCACAGTTGCTGAGTGCGCTGTTCTTAGTTTAGAAGAAAAATTCCAAGGTGGAACAGGAATAAATTTAACACCGCCTCCAGAAGAAATCCTTTCTGCATATGCTCTTCAAAAAATTAAACATTTAGTGATCAAAGCGGCAAAAGCACTCGGAATACAAAATTATGCTCGTTTGGATGTTTTTTTTAATCGGCTCACTGAAAAAATGATTTTAATAGAAGCAAACACTCTTCCGGGTTTAACTGCATCTACAGTTATATATCATCAGGGGTTAGCAGAAAATCCTCCACTAACCCCATTAAAGTTGCTAGAAACAATTATTGCTTCCAAATGCCCTCAGCACACTGTAGTTTAACGAGTAAAACTATTTATACCATAATTAGATTTTATTTCTTTGAATAAAATAGCTTGAAACTCATCCTCCCACCTCTTTCCCCTGCATTTTATCTTAAGATTTTCGTAGTTTTTAATTGACGTTCGCCCATACATTACCACATTAATATAATTTAAGATCTTTTCCTTCGAAAATATTTTTGAGTCACGAACCATATTTAAAAAAGTTTCCCTAATCGATCTCATGTTGGATAGTCGATATGCATCCTTTAACCAATTTGCCTTATCGAGATTTGAATATAGATTTTACGAAGTTTTTTTCGCAAAATTTATCCTCTTTTTCAATTGAAAATAAGGAACGGGCATTGTTAAAATTTCTTTGATGCAATTCTAAAGTTTCTTTTAATGAACCTTGCCAAGTGTATACTTTTCCCATTTCCTCTTCCCATGTTGAAACAATAAGGCAACCTTTTTTTGGCCAATCGCCTAATACCAACGCATTTATCTCTTCAATCTTCGGCATAAATTTGTTATCAAATCGGATATAGTGGATGCCACATGAAAAATCTTTGTTTATTGCTTCTAGGAAAGCTACATCTGTCATGGGTTCACAATTACCAAAGGCAAATGAATAAGATGATATTTTCGTAATATTTATCATCCCTTCCGAGAAATCTCTTCGATCATTAAACGTTGTCGGAGATATTTTACTATCGAAGTAAGTTTGATATTTTTTACACTTAAATTTCCCAAAATCGCTGATTTTGGCTATGAATGGTTTTTTAAGATCGTTTTCTTTGTGCAATGACATAGCTATACTTGACAATGTATTTTTATCGATTTTTTTCATGTTAAATTTATTATACTGCGCGCGGGCACAAATTGAGGTTTTTTGCGCGCCAAAGCCCCGCGGTTGAACGATCGG
>JACDDG010000338.1 GCA_013817115.1 Parachlamydiaceae bacterium
GATCAAAACGTACTAAACGACCCTCTTTATTATGATCCGGCAGAAGCCAAAGCTGAAGGACGCATCCAGGGACGACTTTCGATTCGAGAGGCTTTCAAATATCTTTTACGCTCGCGCTATCTAATTTTCCTTGCTCTCATCGTCTTTTGTTACAATGTAGTGATAAATTTAACGGAAGTGATCTGGAAGTTTGAAGTTCACGAATTATTCTCCAATCCAAGTGAATATAGTGTTTATATGAATCAGGTTTCCACCGTCATTGCCATCATCGCTACAGCGTCAGCGATGTTTGTTTCCGGAAATGCCATACGTATCTTTGGATGGACCTTTACAGCGATGTTAACGCCCGCAATTCTGATGATCACAAGCATTGGTTTTTTTAGTTTTTTCTTTCTGAAATCGTATTCACCCGATCCAAGCCTATTTTTAATGGGATTTACTCCGTTGGCCATGGTAGTTCTTATGGGAACTTCACAAAATGTTTTATGTCGAGCAGCCAAATATAGTGTATTCGATGCCACAAAAGAAATGGCGTTTGTCCCTCTGAGCCCTGAGAGTAAACTCAATGGCAAGGCTGCAATCGATGGCGTTTGCTCTCGACTAGGTAAAACCGGGGGTTCAATCATTCATCAAGTGCTATTACTTTCTCTTGCAAGCTTCACATTTAGTGCGCCATACGTAGCCGTACTACTTATAGTGATGATTGGCATTTGGATGTATGCCGTACGCAATGTTGGAACAGAATTTACAGCGATATCAACGCAACAACCACTGATTACAGAACCGTTTCCTGAGTTCGTTTCTAATCCTGAAATGGAAGAGAAAAGTGCACCTGCATGAATTTAAGTATTGCTTTTTTATAAATTATGAGTTACTCTATTCTTTTACAAAGGCTATTAAATGTCTAGATCGATAGATTCTGATGCTGAGTTCAGTCTTATGCGTTCCTTCTTTTGGCCTATACATGCGCATGAACTTAAAAAGTTTATGCCCATGCTTCTGATGATGATTCTTATTTGCTTTAATTATAGCATTCTACGCAGCCTTAAAGACTCAATTTTAATTACAAGTGCCGGAGCAGAAGTACTCCCGTTTATCAAAATGTGGGTTTTGCCAATGGCAATCCTCTTAACGGTCATTTTTACTAAGCTATCCAACCGATTTAGCCAAGAACGTGTTTTCTATATTATGATGGCAGTGTTTTTGAGTTTTTTTGCGCTATTTACCTATGTTCTTTACCCTTTACGCGAATCATTACACCCCCATGAAACTGCAAAAGTTTGGTCTGCACTTTACCCCAGTTTTAAATGGATCATTGTTCTATGTGAAAATTGGATCTTTACTTTGTTCTATACCATGGCTGAATTGTGGAGCGTTATTATCTTACACGTGATTTTCTGGGGTTTCGCCAATGAAGTCACTCGCGTTCATGAAGCCCGCCGTTTTTATAGTATTTTTAGTATTGGTTCAAATCTTGCTGCGGCTCTTGCAGGATTGTGCGGAATTCTTTTAATTTCCTCTGAAATGACTTTTGGTCTAGAAGCTACCTTTTTAGCCGGCAGTGAAATGATGCAAGATGCCATTTGGCAGCAAAAACTTAATTGGATCATGGGATTAATCATTTTTTGCGGGCTTATCGTGATCGCATTGTTTAGATGGACAAATAAAAATGTGTTAACAGATCCTTGCTTTGATGACTTGCACCAAATCAAGAAGCTTGCAAAAGTGAGCCGTAAGAAAAAACAATCTCTACGAGATAGCTTTAATTACCTGAAAAATTCTAAATACCTTATTTGCATAGCAATTTTGGTAATTAGCTATAATCTTTCTATCAATTTAGTTGAAGTGATCTGGAAAGATCAGTTAAAGCAGCTTTATCCCGCTAAAACTGACTACATGTGGTTCATGAGCTATCTGACCCTTTGCCAAGGTATTGTGTCGACCATTACTGCGTTTTTCATGTCGAACATCATTTTCCGCTTTGGTTGGACTTTCACAGCACTTATCACTCCGATTACAATGTTCCTGACATCTATTGGCTTTTTCGCCTTCTTGTTGTTCCGCGAATCACTGGGGCCTGTAGTCACAACATTAGTTGGCGTTACACCTCTTGCGATTGCAGTGTACATCGGATTTATTCAAAACTGTTTTAGTAAAGCGGCTAAATACTCTGTTTTTGATGCGACTAAAGAAATGGCATTTATTCCTTTGGAACACGAAGAGAAGCTTAAAGGTAAAGCGGCTATTGACGGCGTGGGATCTCGTTTAGGTAAGTCAGGTGGAGCCTTTATCCATACAGGCCTATTGATGTTCTTCCACCGCTTGAGCGACAGCAGCCCTTACATTGCGGCTATTTTACTCACAGTGATTATTGGATGGATTGTTGCTACTAAATCTCTAGGGCGTCAATTTGGTGCACTTGCGGCATCTGCTGAACCTGATTCTAAAGAAGCAACATCTTACGCTAGTTCTGAAACATCCCAAAGTAAACCTATCGGAACGATCAAAGGTGCAGTCAATGGCAATGCTTAACGGCGTGGTAGTTGTAATAGCTGAGTAGTGAAGTAGCAACAGGGATAAAAATGACAGCTTTAATTCTAGTCGATTTGCAAAATGATTTTATGCCCGGGGGAGCTCTAGCTGTACCGGAGGGCAATAAAATATTGCCGGCCGTCAATGTTTTGCTCCAATATTCGTTCGACTTGGTTGTTGCATCTCAAGATTGGCATCCTGAAAATCATGGCAGCTTTGCAGCAGTTCACGGCAAGCAGGCCGGAGAAACCATTCTTCTAGGGGATGTGAAGCAAATTCTTTGGCCAACTCATTGTGTACAAGGCACCCATGGGGCCAATTTTGTTCAAGGCTGGAATCTCGACAAAGTTAATAAAATTGTGCACAAAGGAACATCAGAAAATATTGACAGCTATAGTGTCTTTTTCGACAACGCGCATCTCAAATCTACGAATCTTTATGAATTATTGAGAGAGAACCAGATAAAGACTTTATACATTGCAGGAGTTGCGACAGAGTACTGCGTACTTTATTCTGTTTTGGATGCCCGAAAATTGGGGTTTGAGGTGCACGTGGTCGTAAATGGCTGTGGGGGAATCAATTTACAACCGGAAGATGAATTCAAGGCGCTAGAACTCATGAAACAAGCCGGAGCACATCTCACGACCAGTTTTGATGTTAAGTCGATCGAGATTTAGTAATTAAAAAAAGTTTCGACCATTCCAGTCCAAGACACTTCCCGAGAGAAGCTAGCAATCTTAAAACGAAGCGAACGCGTAGCACCATCATTCCGATGTTGAGTTTCGACATGCCCCCCAAACAAATCCAAGTCATTACTGCGCGACAAGCTAGCGGCCGAAAAACGTAGCGTAAATTGTAGCTCGCCATTTTAATGTCGAGCCTTCGTTGCCCCCAAAATAGCCTAAGCCACGAA
>JACDDG010000339.1 GCA_013817115.1 Parachlamydiaceae bacterium
CAATTGAAGCAAAGTTGCAGCCCATTAATTATTAATGACTTGCGATTTGACTTTTCTCGCCCAAAAGCCTCAAGTTCTTTACTATAAGTACTTTAAGAAAACTTGAAGCCGTTAAACTTGGGTTAAGTATTTAAAGCCACTCATGCGCATATGAAATGATAATTGCCAATCCACCGATATACTCTAGTCGCAAAAATTCCTTCTTCGTTAACTTGCACGACTTTGGCGCTCCAGCAATTTTACGTTGGTATGTGTGTGTTAATTTACAGCATAGTACCCAAAAGTTTAAAATTGAAGGAAAAACAAAATACAAGATGAAACTGTTACATGTGGCACAGTAGCTTTAAATGAACTAGATTTGGATATTGGGCGAGACATTGATCAGAAAAATAGTTAGTAATTTTGCTTAATTATAGAGCAAACTGCAATTTCTCTAAATTCTGTCCCAATTGAGATCATAACTAACGCTACGTCCCCTACTTGGATTTTGAATAAGTATGTTCTTTTCTAGAAGATCTGAGATTTCTCGAAAAGCTGTTGCTCTACTAGTTTTTCCGATAGAAACATATTTGCGCGTGGTGAGCCCTCCTTCGAAACAACCTTTACCAGTATCTAAAAGAAGATTAACAACTTTACGCTGTCTCTCTGTAAGCGATACGGAAGCAAAAGATTGCCAAAATTTAGATTTAGCTAAAATATGTGAAATTAGAGATGTAGCGCCCTCTACAGCTCGTGTATAGCAACCGAAAAACCAAATTAACCAAGCTGTCACGTCCCCATCTCCTCGTTGACATTGCTCTAACACTCTATAATATTGCGCTCTTTCTTTCATAATTTGAGAGGAAAGACTATAAAGCCGCATAGGCATTTTTTCATCTTGAGCTAAAGCCATGTCAGTAAGTGCGCGTGCAAGTCTTCCGTTCCCATCTTCAAAGGGATGTATTGTAACAAAATAAAAATGAGCTAGCCCAGCACGTATTAGGCCATCATCCTTATGAAAATGAGAATCCCATCAAGTAAGGAATTTTAACATTTCATTTTCAACCGATGGCCCCGGCACTGCTTCATAATGAACTGTTTCCTGTCCCATCGCACCTGAAATAACTTGCATTGGTTCTTCACTACTTCGCCAGCTCCCCACTTGTATGTGAAGAAGTCCAGAATATCCTGTGGGGAATAGTGCCGCTTGCCACGACTTCAACCTTTCGGCAGTTAATGGTTCTGCATATTTGTACGTGCAATCGATAAGAACACTTACAAGCCCATCAATAAAACGACTAGGTTGTGGCAAACCAAAAGTTGAGAGACCCAAATGTCTTGCTACTGATGATCGTACAGCATCACGATTGAGCTCCTCTCCTTCAATTTCTGCCGTTTTAACAGCCTCTTCTGTCATTATATTGGCGCTTGCTTCGCGACTAATCTCAAATCCCATGCCTGTAATAGTTGCCAAGAGCTTACCTTGCTGCAAACGTGCGTTTCCTAGAAGAGTTAGTATCTCTTCTGCATGCCATGAGAATTTGGGCCAGCTGGACTTCTGCCAGATCCATTTATTTAATTGCTTCATATATTGATGCGATTAAAGCATATAATCGTCTCATTAGCAACGTTTTTTTTTTGTGATTAGTTTTTAAATTAAGAATTAATCGCCTCATATTTTGAGGCGATTAAGGCCTCTAATCGCTTCATAGTAATCAAATATCAAATATTTAAGTAAATTCTATCGTATCGCACTAATTGCATTACCGGAATTTCTGGAATAATTTGGCCTATAGCTATTAAAGCGTATGTCTCATAATTCATAAGCCCGAATCAAAATTATTCAACCAGTTCTAAAGACAAGAATGTTTATATGATAATTGAAAAACTTCTCAGAGAACCAGAGTTCCTAATGTTGAAACTTTACTTTCCCTTTTAACGCAAGAAAATGATGAAAAAAACAATTGGTATACACAAACAATTATTTCAAAAAACGATTATGAAATAGTATACGAAACATATATTAAACCGAAACCACACAAATATACTTCAGATAAAATCGATGAAGATGGTTTTAGAATAATTGAAGAGAAAGAAAAAAATCATCCCGAAAAAGCAGGTTCGATAAAACTATGCAAGATGATTGATTTGGAAAATTCCAAATACGCATTTTATAAATATGAATCAAGAAATAACAATATATCTTCAGAAGAAAAAGCTTATTGGTTTCAAATGATCGATCACGTGAGGTTGAATTTCTAAATATGTCAGATATAACACTTATCACTTACGGAGGAGGAGAAATCCTCCGAAACATTTTTGAAGCCATTGCTCAGTTAATGAGCAATGGCAAAAACGGAATTCCGGGAATAATTTGGCCCATCGCTATTATGACAGCCTCAATTGGAGGCGCATGGGCTATTTCGAAGGCTTTTTTTTCATCGAAGGTTGAGATTTTCGTGACCCATTATATCCTTCCGTTAATCGCAATACCTTGCTTTCTGATGATTCCAACGACAAGTATAACGATTGAAGATGTCCTCAAGGATGTCTCTTATAAAGTTGAGCATGTACCTTTTTTTCTCGCCAAATTTACTGAATTAACGAGTACAATTGGCTACAAGTTGACTCAGGGAATGGAAACAGTCATGCATGTTCCAAATGATCTAAGTTATAATAAAACAGGCATAATTTTTGGTGCAGAAACCGCTTTAGATATTACAAAGTTTAAAGTTACAAATGGCACCTTAGATCAAAATTTACACAAATTTGCGAGGCAATGCATCGTATATGATCTAGCGCTTGGCCGATATTCTTTAAATGATCTCAAAAAGACAACCGATCTATGGTCATTTCTTCAATAAAATCCAATTCAGCAAATAATGCCGACTCGCACAACTTAGCCAAAGAGATAAATATCACTAGAAAAGATACATTAGAGATGAGATCCGATAGTAGAAATGCACACTTGAATCGAAAATTTGATTCTAGTAAAAATTCGCATGCTTCCGCTCATCAAGAAATGAAGAGTGACTTCGTCGAAAAACAAAATAAAAATGATCATGCTAAAGTTTGTGCTGAAGAAGCTGGCAAACTTGTGGATAAAGTCACCAGTTTTTTAACGGGGGAGTCAATCGCTACGGTTACCCATGATAAAAATCCGCTATGGCTAGAAAACAAGGATATGATGGGGGAATAGTTCACACCATTACCGAGGGAGGCCAAATCTGGACCCATCGTTACAGAATGTTCAAGCAAATAATGAAAATTACATTACGATTTTCGTTTTTGATTGGAATAACTGTCTTTGGTTTTTTAATGCTAAATCTTCCTTTATATCTCTACCAAGGCGGATATTATTACACAAAAAGCTATTTGCTAGAAAATTATGTGCGTGAAATTGAAGTAGATAAGCAGTATTGGGAAAAAGCCGCAGGACAAAGGCATTCTAAAGGTCTTGTTTT
>JACDDG010000340.1 GCA_013817115.1 Parachlamydiaceae bacterium
GGTGTCAAATGTCCGTATTCCTGGCAAACCCCAAGTTCAATATCATGATCTGGAAAAGCGAAGGCGAGGTTGGGAAAAACGGAGGGTTGCTTAGGGATAAATTGACCGATAAGGTGAACAAGCCCCTTTCGTATGGCTGACACCTTAGTATAAAATACATCTGTTCCTCTTGAATTTGTTGAACCCCATACCTCCCTGTTTCTAACCACCATATCGTAACTATTTATCAATTTTCTGATCGCCTTTTTAACTAATCCCATATCATTGACATACACCGTTTCATGCTTAAATATGATAATATCATCATCATTTACTTCAGGATCATTAGCCGCATTCTTCAATGTCGTGAGAATACAAATTGTACAATCTAATTGTTTTCCCTGAATTTCCAAATACTGATAAACAGGTTGTTTACCATTAAAAGTGATATTCATAACAGAAGAATCATTCGTGCTTAAAAATATTTTTTTATAATGTATTAAATTCATCTCAATTTCGACCGATGTTTGCAAAAGATTAAAATGACTAAATGCAGGGCCCGTGCATAAAATGATTTTATTTTTCAAATAATAATCTACAGTTTCATCTAAGTCATAGGGAGGAGGAAAATTATGAATTCGTTTAAGAACAAAAATCCCATGATTCAAATTTAATAAAATCCATTCTGGATGATCTTTTAGATAGTCAGCTACAACCTCTCCAACATTTTCAACTCTATTATGTATACAAATGTAGGAATTAACATTCCCCGAAAATTCATTAAGATCATGCGCTAATTGATCAGATTGTATCGGATCAAGCACAAGCATGTCTACGGGTTCAATAGTAATATGATTTCTATTCGCACACCAAAAGGTAAATTGTATGTTATTTTCTTCAGCAAATTTTTTTGCCAAAATTAATTCGTTTATTTGGGGAGATTTTTTTTCATCTATGCCTAGATAGCGCAGATTATATGATTTTTTTTTGATAAACTTCTCAAAATATTCATAGTAAAATTTTCTGAGCTTAAACCTATTTCCGTTATAGAAGAACAATCTTTAATAAGTTTCTGTATACAAGACTCTGTCAAATTGATTTCAGATGACAAATGCAAATAACATTCGTCCATTTTATAGTTCGTGGCATCCTGCCGATTATTTTCCGTCTGATTTCCAAAACAAAATGCGTAAATAAAATTAAAAACCAAAAAAAAGTTTTTCTTCATATCCTATCCTTCAATTTTTTTTATACTCTTCCCTAAAAGTAAAAGTTAACAAAAAAGCAAACCTTTTTTGCATCCTTTCGAGCACTACTTCTTACTTTTCTCTTACTCTGGTTACTGCAGCAACGTCTCCTATCACACAAATAGTGGCTTCAGAAGTGTTTTATTGGTCTAAATAAGAGACTTCCTGACTTGGGATGTATTAGAATCTAGTACGCAGTAAATTTTTTATTGATACTCTAGGCTGATTTAAAGCCCCGAAGTTGTAATACTGACCTACTTAAGAGTTCACAACCAGGGGCTTTAAATAAGCCTAGGGCATCAATAAAAACTTTACTGTAAAAAACATTCTTATTGAATACATTAATGTTTGAATGCGCGTTTTGGCAATTTTTAACAATATTTTTTTAAAATTTAACAGCATAAGCAGGCTTTACTTCCAAATCCTAATGGCCTTAGAAGTCTAACGTGTCAGCCTTCCGGATCAACATGCTTACTTGTCAACCTGCACTTTTAAAGACAGGGCCGCCCTTATCAGGAGGGCAGTTGTTTCGTGAAAAGATGCGGTAATAGATAGCCCCGCAAGGGCGCGGGAATGGGTGTCGTGTCGATAGGCGGTTAACGAGATCTGCTAAACCTTGCAGGAGCCGGGGAAGAATTTTGTGGTCTTCTTGAAGGAGCTCTTTGATTTTGTTGTCTGCCACCACCACCATTTATGATCGGTTGTGCCGGTATAGATGGATCAGGTTCATAACCACTAATCATTACTTGAGGAAGCTTGCGCTTTAGCAAACGTTCAATATCGCGTAGTAATTGGTGCTCATCAATGCATACTAATGACACAGCTTCTCCTGAATTTCCTGCGCGGCCTGTGCGTCCAATGCGATGCACGTAGTCTTCCGGTACGTTTGGAAGGTCAAAATTGACCACATGAGGCAATAAATCGATGTCAAGTCCTCGAGCTGCGATATCTGTAGCAACTAGAATTCTTACGTTTCCGTTTTTGAAATCATCTAGAGCTTTCGTACGAGCGTTTTGGCTCTTATTGCCATGAATTGCAGCAGCAGTGATCCCATCAGCTTCTAACTTAACAGCAAGGCGATTGGCGCCATGTTTTGTACGCGAAAAGACAAGCACTTGTTTCCAATTATTGCTGCTTATAAGAAAAGAAAGTAAAGCAGATTTTCTTTTGCTATCCACCGGGTAAATAACTTGAGAAATACCTTCTGCAGTAGAGTTCAAAACTGCAGCCTGAATCATTTTTGGCGAGTCTAATAGGTCATTTGCTAAAGTTCTAATTTCAGTTGAAAAAGTTGCTGAAAAAAGGAGGTTTTGTCGCTTTTGTGGAAGGACAGTCAGCAAACGGCGGATATCGTGAATAAATCCCATATCCAACATTCTATCTGCTTCATCGAGAACTAAGATTTCCACATGAGATAAATCAATCGCTTTTTGGTTGATAAGATCTAGTAAACGGCCCGGGGTGGCGATGACAATATCTATGCCTTTTTGCAATCTGCTAATCTGAGGGTTAATGCTAACTCCACCAAAGACCACCATAGATCTAAATTGTAGGTATTTCCCGAAAGAGCGAATGTTTTCTTCTACTTGACTAGCAAGTTCGCGTGTCGGAGTCAGAATTAATGCTCGTACTTTTCCACGAGGTTTATTCATTTTGGCTAAGTTATGCAGCATAGGCAGACCGAATCCTGCAGTTTTCCCCGTTCCGGTCTGTGCTCCTGCTAGTAAATCGCCGCCTTGTAAGATCAAAGGGATAGCTTGTGATTGAATTGGGGTAGGCTCTGCATAGCCCATTTCTTCGATTGCACGCAAGAGTTCCGGGATAAGACCAAAATTTTTAAATGACATAACTGAATTCTCCAAAAGATAAATATAGATGAGGCTTAAATTAACCAAATTTCTAGTCTATCATATAAAATATTAAATGTAAATGTAAAGGAACAGATGGAACATATAAAGGAAAAGATTTAATATATCACTAGGTATTCTACCCAATTTTTATTTGTGAGTGGAAACTATAGTTGCTTTACGCCAGATTATTTTTTCTATTTCTGAAACGTAAATCCTATCAAAGGAGTTCTTATGATTTCTATGCAAACAAATATTTGTGGTGTTAAAAATGTTTCAGAAATTGACACACAAGAATTAAAGAAAATTATTGGACAGGAACCCTGAAATAAATGTAGTGTCTTCCTTAAGC
>JACDDG010000341.1 GCA_013817115.1 Parachlamydiaceae bacterium
TTCAAAAGGCTTATAGGATATCTGAGGGCTGGATCGCATATAGAGAATATGGTTAAAATAAATGTAAAGAAAAAGATGTGGGTAGAAGTATGGGGTGCAGCGATAGCGGAACCCGGGGTTTAAATCATGACAAAACGTGCGCCCCGGTAGGGGCGCGAGAAAGCCTCTAAACTCCGTAGGCACCTTTGTAAGCCCTCTATACACATTGTTTAATGCGAGAGAGGCAGCCCCTTAGGTATGGCTACAATTATCTTAACCTTCCTATTTAAATTATCCTGCTCGTCCTTCCATCGTGGATATCCTGACAAAAAAATCTACCCTTTACGATGTTTGCAGCGTCAGCTAAAGCTATGACAAAAAACGTGTCGCATCTTGTGTCTTTGGAATCAAACATGATTCGCTTGCAAACCATTGGAAACGGTGGCGTGCCACCCACCGATACTTCCAGTCATAAAGAAAGGAAGGAAGAAAAGAAATACACCCAGGAATAGCCCAAAACCCGCCCAGAAGCCAAAAAATTCTCAAAGCTCCTTTTCCGAAAATATAAATTTTTTTCGCCTCAGAACCTTGATAATTTTCTATCAAAACTAAACTATCGGCTTCAGGTACAGAAGTTCGCCAGTCTTTCAACAACAGCTGCGCAGTTTCCCCCTGAAGGGGTGCAAAAACGAATAGCTTATTACTATCATGTTTAAGAAGAAACTGCACTACCCAATGACACATCCCGCAAGATCCATCATAAAAAACGAGATGCTGACGCTCTGCCATTTAGGCCTCCCCGCTTTCTAACTCAATTAACTCTTCATGGTTATACTGTCTTTCATCAAGCTCACCCTCGCGCTTAGCAATGTAAACTGCACAAACTGCGTCCCCCATGACATTTAAACACGTAGAAACCATTTCGCGAATTCGGTCAATACCAGCAAGAATTGCCAAGCCTTCAATAGGCAGACCAACAGAGGTCAGGACCATACTAAGCATAATAAAACCGGTTCCGGGAATTCCGGCGGCTCCAATTGTAGACATGGTCGCTGTCAACACAATTGTAAGAATACTCGTCCAATCTAAAACGATATGGTAAGCCTGAGCTATAAATAGAGCTGCCATTCCCTGATAGATCGCAGCCCCGTTCATATTAATCGTTGAACCGAGAGGAATAACAAAATTGGTAATGTTTTTAGAAACACCCAAATTTTTCTGCACGCAATGCATGCTGACTGGCAAGGTTGCTGAGCTACTGCAAGTAGAAAAAGCTACCATTATCGCATCACCCATTCCTCTGAAAAATGGAAGTGGGTGAAGTTTTGCTAGAAAATATAGAATTCCACCAAAAACAAAAACCATATGAAATAAACAGGCAGCGTAATAAGTACCAACTAGCTTCATTAAAGGTAGTAAAATGGCAAATCCGAAAGTACCGGTAACAGTTGCCATGATTGCAAATACCCCGATAGGAGAAAATTCCATAATTATCGATGTTAATCGGAACATTACGTCGGCAAGAGATTCAAGAACTCGCATTAACGGCTTTCCTTTTTCTCCGGCGAAATTAATCGAAATGCCTAAGAAAAGCGAAAATACGATGATTTGAAGAACATTTCCTTCAGCCAACGAGGCGACAGGATTTGTAGGGAAAATTGAAAGAACCATTTCCCTAATACTTGGCGCCGCTTTGATCGTAATTTCATTGGTCGTTGTAAATTCTAAACCTGCTCCGGGCTGAAATATCTTTGCGAAAATAATACCGGTGGCGATAGCTATCATTGTGGTAACGGCATAAAGTGCAATCGAACCAAGCCCGACTCTCCCAAGCTTTTGTGGATCGTGAATGCTTGTAATTCCAACTGTCATCGATGAAAGGATTAAAAAGACGATGATCATGCTGATCAAATTTAAAAAGATAGTCCCTATAGGAGCTAACGTTTCAGCTACGGTTTGGGGTACCCAACCTTGATGTATGAAAAATCCTGTGATAGTTCCTAGAAAAAGCGCGATTAAAATTTTAAGCCATAATTTCATTGGAGCACTCCAAGTTGATCCTTATTCGATTTTTACATTCTACGCATCACATCGCTCTTAGCTTTAATAATAAAAGCTTTCCACGTCTCCAAATTTTCGACAATGGATAATTCAATTTGCAACCATGCAACCGGCAAAGTTAAAGTCAAGCCATCCGTAAATCTTACACGATCCTTCTCGGTACACAGTAAAAGATCAACTTCTAGTTCCAAACAATGCTTAGAAAACTTCTCCAACTCGATAAGATCGAAATCACAATGATCTGAAACATTATGTTGGGCTAAAACAATAGCCCCTTGCCCCTCGACAGTTTTCTTAAAATATTCCGGATGGGCAATGCCACAGAAGATCCCTACTTTTTTATTTACCAAAGATTCAATTTTTTCACCTTTAAAATCGAAGATCTTGGTGACATTTGCTCTTGCTCCTACAACCGGGGCTACCGAGTGCTTTCTCACTAGGGCCTTAGCAGCTTCAAACTGTTCAGTACTCTCAACGTGATTTAAAACAATCATATGAGCCCGCGATAACGACTCAGCCCCCTCACGTAAAAAGCCACGCGGCAAAAAATACCCCAAACCATATGGATCATGAACATCCATTACAACAACATCAAGATCTCTTGAAAGGCGACGATGCTGCATACCATCATCCAACAAAATCATCTTTGCTCCGGCCTTGACCGCCATAATAGATGATTTATGCCGATTTCTACCCACATAAATTAATGCATCAGGCAAATTTTGTGCCAATAAAAAAGGCTCGTCACCACAATACGAAGCTGGATAAAGAGGCCCTTTATTGAGGCATAAACAAGTCGGCTGGGACAGCTTTTCAGCTTTTGAGCGGTAGCCTCGAGTCAATATTGCTAGTTGAAAGCTCCCGTAGAATTCTTTAGCAAGCAATAGTGTCATCGGAGTTTTTCCAGTTCCACCAACGACAATATTGCCAATACTAATTACCAATGGAACGGGGGGGCAATAACGGCGCAGCCAACCGTGATCAAAAACCCAATTGCGGCACCATGCAAAGCATTGAAATATCCAACTGAAAATCAATAACATAAAACGAAATATAGCCGCAACGAATCCCTTGCGCTGTCCTTTGACAATTTCAAAGAAATAATTTTCTGTTTTTTTAGATTTCATGAGAACTGCTCTGAACAATGTGATTTAATTTGACTTTAGGAAGTATTGGAACAAAATGTTAAGCGATTCGCGTCAAAGTCCCCTCGCATCAAGCACCGTGTAGAGGCTTCTACAATTGAGGTTGCGCGCATATGGAACTATCTCACGCTCCTACCGGGGCGCACGTTTTGTAATGATCCCGAACCCTGGGTTCCGCCTTTCGTTGCATCAGGGGCTATTAACAGTTCCCCCTACCGAGGGATAGAACATCGTTAATG
>JACDDG010000342.1 GCA_013817115.1 Parachlamydiaceae bacterium
CTTTAATGTCGTTTGTCGTTGTCTTAAGCCTATGAGGTTGAGAGAAGGTTTTTTTTGATTTTTTATTTAACGAATAAGTCATTGCTTAAGAATTAATTAACTTTTTTTTGATAGTGTTAAATTCGTAATCTCACTATTATATGTCTAAATACATTTAATTAAATGTTGAGATAAAGAAATAACTTTATGTGGAGTGCATTTTATGGAACCTGTGATTTTTCAAATCCAACAAGATTGGACTATTGAAACTGCCAAAGAGGCTTTAGCTAAAATAAAGCCGCATGCAGCAATTCGGACTGACCACAGTTCGACCTTGACGAACCCTTGTGTTTATAAATTTTTTATCTCTTACCCTCTTAACTTCATGCTTTTTTGTGATATTTAAATTTTCATTCGATGTCATTTTCAGTCGTTATATTAAAATTTACACTTAAATGTCTTACTGTTAATATGTTATGATAATTTTTTAAAAACATGGTGAGGTTACAATTTTTTTCACCTACTTTGTATTTTAGTCTCTTAACTATACTGTCAAGCCTTTAGCCAGTTTTTAATTCACCATCCGTAAACGGAATCCCTCTCCCTATGAAGTCCAATTCATTTTTGGGGAGCGGTTCATTAAAAAAAATGTATCGGAATTGAATTATTTTTGATAAACATCGATTTGAGAAAATTTCCTCAGTGGGTCTATGAATGAGTTGTCCCTGTAATTTCTCAACTATAGTTATTTGGGGCAAATCGCCTCTACTCTTTACGGCTTCGGAAAATCTGAAAAGCTCAAAGATTCCAAAAGCAAATAAAGCAATTGCGTGCCAATTAAAACATGACCGTGGATTTCTCGAGTAATCATGTTTGAAATTATATCCTCTGTTTTTGAGTGTATTAAACAGGTCTTCTATTTCCCAGCGTGCTCGTGCATTCCGTGCGGCTAATTCACAAGTTTTGGCTGAAAGCCGCCATGAAAACAACCATTCACATTTATATGTTTTTGAATCTTCATAATCTTTTGTACGTACCTCCCAGAATCGAAGTACATTGGTATTTAAACCCTCTCCTAAATATTGAGAATTGAACCATTCATATCTGTGTTCAATTTTCCAGTTCTTAAATGTGAATTGAGATGTCTTGGTGCAATTTTTTTTATGATTAGTATGTTTTGCAATTTCATCACACTCTTTAGAGAGAGTAGGCAAACAGCCGTCTTTTTTTACAATGATATATCCGGACCTATGCGCTTCAGCTAGTCGAATCACAGGCCTATTGGCATATAAACCATCTAAAAGAAGTACAATCTTCATTTTTGGGAATGCCTCTCTAAGAAAGGGAAGAGCTACTTTTAAAGCAACGAGTTCACATTCTTGCTTGTGGATTTCTTCTGAGGCTGTTTCTAGATCCGGGACTTGTCGTGCATGAATAGGATATCGATAAATAGGAAGCTTTAATCCACCAGTAAAAACAAAACTGAACACAAGTGTAATATGCATCCATTTAGTTATTTCTTTCGCTGTTCCTTTGTTATAAACTCGCTTTAAGCAACAAGGACAATCATTGTTGCCGTGAGCATCTTTGTGATGAAAGTGGTCATAGGTATGGGTATGAACACAATCTGCAGCCAAAAGGAAAAAGTCTCCAGGCATAATTTGTGGGTGTTGCTTAAAAAATTTTGATTTCTGTAGATCCTTAAAAAAAGCAATCATTAAATTGTTTACACTAGTCTCTGTTAAGTTTTTTAAAAAAGTTTCAATTGTCTTTATTACGGGGACTCGATCTTCAGGAGCATCGATAAATTTCGACATATTCGTTATACAATATTTTTCATCAGCATCATGGAATTTATCATCATATTTATTTCCTGAAGCCATTCTAAAAAGGAAAATGCTTAGAGCGCAAATTATAATCGTTTGTTTTGAATAAGTAATTAGCTCTTGGTTACGCCTATCAGGAATTGTGCTCTCAATATGCTGTAGAATATGTTTTCTTTCGAGGAATTGTTTTAGCATGGTGATTAATTCTAGCTTACATTCTATATTTCCCTCTTTTTCAATATTGTTATTTTCCTCTGTCTTTGTGCTTTCAATTTCTTCTAAATAATTAATTAGTTCCTTTGTTTGATGTTCTTGCTTTTGAATAGTATTTTCATTTTGTAAAGTTTTTTTATATCTAAATACATGATTTGGGTAACGTTTTTGTCGGATTTTTTTTAGAAATTTCTTCAAAAGCTTCTGAAAAGCATTATAAGACATACCTTCCTGTTGTTTAAGTTCAAAACCTGCTGCCATTGAGATTATGGTGTAGAAAAATGATTTATTTTTTTTGCTGGAAATAGTAGGATAGAAGATGGACATAACGGTTCTCACGTGGTTAGTAGTTAGTTGAAAATCCACTATACACGAGAGGTGCCGCTATGTCCTCTTTTTTTTTACTTGATTTCATTTTTTCTGATTTCCTCTAGAGAGGAAAAAGAAGAATTCGCTCATTATCCCCTGCAATCCGAATTGCTGAGCCGCATGGAACAAGTCTTGTAAATGCTGGATTGTTATCGATCGTAAGTGGTATAATCGCAGGAATTTCTTTTGTAGCCGGCAGTCCGACAATTGCCTTTACTGCTGTGGTTATTACCGGCGTTACTGCGGCATATGCCATTTACATCAGTACTAAGATTTCCAGTATGAACCAAAATCTACGCGATAAAGGTCTCACACTTGAAACACAAAGTAAGCTTGGCGTAACTGCTTTTGAAAATGCACTTAAAGAAACAAAAAAATGGGACATTACTAGTTTTGTGACTTTTGATTCCAAGGTTCGCGATATATTTGAGGGTATCCTGAGTTTTAAATGGATTGGAAAATACAGGGGAATAGTTGAAATAGTTCAGAGTGTTAGAAATGGCTATGAAAAAGAATGGGATACACTCAATTTGTGTGTTGAAGAAAAGTCGGTAGATTCTAAAACCGAAAGTGCGTTATTAAATTTAGCAGTCAACAATAAAGTTGTTTTATATTTTTCATCTTTGCAAAAGCAAAAACGCCATGTCGAAGTTTCTGACACTTATGAATTTATAAAGGAAAGAGTAAAAGACTCTGTCATTATCTCTGCTTTATTTGTTCAAAATTGTCTAAAATCTTCAGAAATATCCAAGTTGGATGTTGAGGCCATTAATCGACAGTTAAAAGCTTTAGCTCTTAAATTTTATAGTGAAATAGATCTGATTGAAACTTATCAAACTCTTTTTCCTTCCGTTCAGATCCGTAGAAATGAGGATAATCAGTTAACTATTGAATTAACTTCAAATAGGTTTGTTGAGGGTGCTGAAGATGATGTTGGCGTTTTGATCGCAATCTTAAATTTTGATGGGATTAAAATTGAAATCATCGGTGAAGGATGGAAGCATGCGCTTAATGATGGTAAAGTATGGGGT
>JACDDG010000016.1:0-5603 GCA_013817115.1 Parachlamydiaceae bacterium
AGCCCTCCTGGAATGATAGTGATTTGGAGAGGTCTTCAAAAGGCTTATAGGATATCTGAGGGCTGGATCGCATATAGAGAATATGGTTAAAATAAATGTAAAGAAAAAGATGTGGGTAGAAGTATGGCTGCACCCGGGGCTATTAACAGTTCCCCCTACCGGGGGATAGGAGCATGAATGGCTCTAGATTGTAATTTAACTTTTTATTAGCGATGTTCTATCCCCGGTAGGGGGAACTGTTAATAGCCCCGGGTGCAGCGATAGCGGAACCCGGGGTTCAATCATGACAAAACGTGCGCCCCGGTAGGGGCGCGAGAAAGCCACTAAGAGTTGAAGCCATCCGCAAGTAGCTTGTTGTGGATAGGGCGATCCCAATGTCATTAAGTTAGGAAAAACGCTTTTTTTCTTAACTTGACATTGGACGATAATCCCTAGGCTATTTCACATTTCGAGGCTGACAGGAAAAATGAGCGGGTAGCTTTTTACAAATTTATAAAATCATTCCGTTCACCTTAAACCCTTACTCTAGGGGCAAAGGAATTTAAGGTGAACGAAAATCTTTATAAATTTGCTAAAAAAGCCACTTCGCTCAATTTTCAGCCTCTTTAAGCAGGAAGGCATTTCATGCTAACTTGTCTTTGAAGGATGTTCTTCTTATTTTGTGACATTGCCCTATAAGATCTTGTGATAATCAAATCTGTAGTGATGAATATCGATTTGTCACGATATAAACTTTTTAATAGACTCTTTTTTTATACATTTAACTATATCGTCGGCTGATGTGAATTAGAAATTAAAATAAAATCAATTCACAAAAAAAAGGAAAACGTTCTATTGACTAAAAAGTCAATTCCGATCATAATGATTATAAACAAATCGTCTTTAACATTTTATTAAATCATTTTTATTTTTCTGCCCTTTTGTTGCCAATCCAAAAAATATAAATGAATAGACTAAATTTTTTAAATTTAAAAGGAATTATATGAACATAACAGGCGCTACGCATATTGGGGACATTTATTTTACAAAACCCACAAATTTAAATTCTCGAAATTCTGAAAAAAATAAATTAAATTTCCATCCCCAGATTTATATACCTATGAAGAATCGGGATCAGAACGACGGCATAGAGCGTACTTTCAATCACAAATCTCAAACAGAAAAAAGTAATCAACATCATACAGGAGATATATTAGAAAGCATAACCACAACACGAAACAATACAGATAATAAATTTAAAGTTATAAGTGAACAGTCAGGGATTACAACAAAAGTTTGTGAAAATTCTAGCAGTAAGATGATTAATTATTTAAATTCTCGAAATAAAGATTTAGAGCAACAAGGCCAAGTTTTAACTCAAATGGTTAGCGAATTTAGACAGGAAAATAAATCATTGGCCCTAAGATTAAATTTAAAGCAAAACCATAACAATGAGCTTAGCCAGGAATTAAATAGAATAGATGAAATAGCGATGGAACTTAAAAGAAAGCTAGATTCTGTGGAAGAAACATCGGAAAAATCGGAAAATGAACATAAAAAAAGAAAGTTTGAATTTGAAAAAATTGATGAAGAAAAAAATGCTCTTATCTCAGAATTACAAAAAAACGTAGAGCGGGGACATTTTTCACTTGGATTAATTAAATATGAATCAACGAATAAAGATAAAACTATTTTAGAATTAAAGATTAAATTAGATCAAGCTAATTCCTATGAAAATGCTAATGCAGAGCTCCAAAAAAAAAATTTTCAAGTTAAAGACGATCAGAAGCATTTAACATTAATGCATGAACAAGAAAGACAAAAGTTATGTCTTGAAAACCTTGAGCTAAAAACTACTTTAGAAAAACATGAGAAAACAATTTCATTAATCAATCAAAAATCAATCAATTACGATTCTGAAATCAATAAAATTGAAAATATTTGCAAAACTTCTTTAGAATTTTGCAAAGATATACAAGAAGGTAATTTATAAGGTTTTAGTTAATCGAAAAACATCAAACAAAATTGTAAAAAAGCAAACTATATACCAATATTAAAAGAAATTTTATCAACAAAGGAAATAACATGTCATTTTATATCGATTCTGGATCTGCTAATTTGTACGCCCCAGACTTTAAAGCATTAACTTTAAATAGTGCTGAGGCAAATAGTGCCTTTCCCACATACCCTGTTGAGATTCTCAGTAATATAAACCGAGAGTTAGAAGAATTAAAAGCACAACGTATAAATACTTCTTTGATGAACCAACCAGCACTTAACCTTAAAATTAAAAAACTAGAATATTATCTGCTTGGTCATCATTATCAAGAACAAAAAAATAAATCAAAAGTAGTAAACGAAAAGTTGTTTATTGCGAACGAAGATGTTAAGATGCTAAGCGAGCAATTAGAAGTTACTACAAAAACTTGTGAAGAAGCTGCATATAAAATTAACTTTTTGAATTCACAACTACTACACCAATCTGAATCATATTCAGCTACAACAAATAACCATCAAACCTTATCAAATGCTTACTTAGATTTGGAATCAAAATGTAAAGAAATTGAGCATGAAAAGAATATAATTAATTTAAATCTTGTTGTTCATGAAATTTCAAACAAAAATTTGATTAATCAGCTAAACTCTGCAAGCAACATAAATTCAGATTTGGAAAATAGTATTATTGTTATAAAAGAAAATATGAATAAAACGAATGCAATAATCACTTCCAATAAGAGAAAACAGGAAACTTTAGAAACTGAAATCATAAGTTTAAACAATGAATTCAAAAAAAGAAAGATTGAATTTGAACAAATAGCTGAATCTGACAATTTAATTGTTGTAGAATGCAAAAAAAGTAATCAAGAGAAGGATTATGTAATTTCGGAATTAAAAAATAAAATAGCTTACTTAGAAAACACCACATTAAACGACTATAAAATAAATCTTGATACAATAAAATCTGATTGTGAAAACTCAGAAAGAAAATTAAAAAAAACAATATCTGAGCTTGAGCAAGCAGTAGAATTTGACAATTCGATTATTGCTGAATGTAAAAAAAGCAATCAGGAGAAAGATGAACATATTTGTGAATTCAACAACAAAATATTTCATTTAGAAAATACAGTCCTGATGGAACTTCAAAAAAAATTCGATCAGGTCATGCGGGAAAAAGAAATTCAAGCTATTGAACACAAAAAAGAAATAGACGAATACGAATTGCAAGCTGTGGATTTGAAAATGACAATTGATCAACAGGATATAAAAATTTCAAAGCTAAATGACACAGTACTTAATAACATAACAAGCATCCAACATATTCAAAAAATGTGCATGGATCTTATTAAGAACTCGAATGAAGATTCATCGCAGAAGTAAATACAATTTTAAGATAAAAGGAGAGGACAAATTTCCAATAGATTTTTGTCCTCCACTTATTTTAGGGCTTAGTACTTATCCAAAGGCCCTTTGTTGCATACAGGGCAATCCATAAAGAATCCAGCTAATAGTCCCAAGCCAGATAGACCTACTAGTGAGTAAATAATACGTGCTGCGACTGATCCAACCCCAAAGAGCTCATCTACAAGATTGTATCCCGCAAGCCCAACTAATCCCCAGTTTAGCGCCCCTATGATTGCTACAATAGTAATAATTTTGCATAAGAAACATGCGTGTCTAAACATATAACCTCCAAAAGTCAATAGAATTTATAGTACCCTGTAAGTAGAGGGGCTTAACATTTACCTCAGCAACCTCTTAACACTCTCCCCTACAATTTAATTGTATACTTTATTTATTTTTTTAACATACAAATAATTTTAATATTATGCTGCCATTTTTTTTCTTCGTCTGTTTGCGACCTATTCAGCACGCAAATGACTAATTACGAAGCACTTGAAATTGTTTAAGGAGAGCATTACCAATAAAAAAATATTTTTCATTTTTGAAAATTGAATGCAAGATGGTCTTAAGAAGTTAATAAATTAGATTGAATAATCCCTCGTACCTCCTTAAAGAAATTCTAAAATTTTAAAATGTGAAAGTATATTTTTTACATGATGTTTCATCAATAAAATCCTGACAAAAAAAAACGTCACTAGATAACCTGATTAGATCTATGCTATAATGACAAAATACAAGAAAATAGAAGAAGAGCCATAAAAACTAAATCAAATTTATTATGCCATCAAAAATAAGAGTCCTCTCTGACGACACCATCAACAAAATTGCCGCCGGAGAAGTCATTGAAAATCCATCTTCAGTCGTTAAAGAACTTGTCGAAAATGCCATTGATGCCGGATCAACTGAAATTTCAATCGAAATAAAAGGTGGTGGCCGACAATTAATTCGCATTACAGATAACGGCTGTGGCATGAACAAAGACGATGCCTTACTTAGCCTTGAAAGACATGCGACGTCAAAACTTAGAGAAATTGATGAGCTCGATGGCGTAGGAACAATGGGATTTCGCGGAGAAGCTGTCCCCTCAATTGCTTCTATCTCAAAATTTACACTTTTCACTCGTGAACAAAATCAAAACGAACTCGGAACACTCCTCATGGTCGACGGAGGCAAAATTTGCAACTGCTCAGCAGTTGAATGCGCTTCAGGAACTACCATTGAAGTAAAAGACCTTTTTTTTAACGTTCCGGTACGCAAAAAATTTCAAAAATCCCCCACTTATGATGCAGCAGAAATTCAACGCATAGTCACTTTATTAGCCCTAGGCAATCCTGGAATACAATTTACACTTATCAGCAATCAAGAAACTTTAATATCGGTTTCAGGAAGTAAAAATGGTACTTTTTTAGAAACGTTGGGAGAACGCATCCGACAACTTCTCGGAACTGAGTTTTATAATGGCTTAGTGCCTTTAGAAGGCACACGAGGAGAATGTCAAGTCGAAGGCTTTATCGGCAACCCCATGACAACAAGGCATAATCGTTCAGGGCAGCATCTTTTTATTCATAAACGCGGAGTTCTCGTTCCAATGATTAGCTATGCTGTAAGAGACGGCTACGGAACAATGCTATCTACAGGACGTCATCCCATCTATGTGCTCCATCTAGCAATGCCGTCAAATTACTTAGACGTTAACGTCCATCCTCAGAAAAGAGAAGTTCGGCTTCGCCAGGAGCGCATCCTCAAAGAACTTATTATATTCAGTGTCGAATTGGCTTTACAAAAAGTAAAAAGCACAATCCCCTCAACCTTTTATTCTCAGGAGATACCTGATGTTGAAAACTCATGCGAATCTTCTACCTCTTCCACCCCTCATCACCATTTAGCTAAAGAATACTGCTCCCCTTTTGAAGACAGAAAACCTAATTTATTCGAAGTTAAAGATGAAGGACCATTCGAACCCACAACCGGAAGGCCTTATCAGATGCCTATTCTTGAAAAGAAGTATGACTCACCTTTTCCATCAACACTCCACACTTCCTTACCTTCAGAATATCCTGAAACACAAACCATTGTTCATCATCTCGGTCTACCTAATACAAAAGTATCTCCAAAAAGAGAAGACGCCGGTTTTTTTGATTCAATCAATTCTCAAACAACTGAAACCCACAAACAGTTAAAAGCACTGGGAATATTCCAAAACTACGTTATTGGAATGGAAG
>JACDDG010000016.1:5613-13136 GCA_013817115.1 Parachlamydiaceae bacterium
GGAAGATGAGGGGAAACAACTTTTTTTGATTGATCAACGTGCAGCACATGCGCGTATTATTTATGAGAAGCTGGTTAATAATCAATCTGCCAATCTGGAATTGCAGATGCTGTTAATCCCCCATCTACTTGAACTCCCTGCTTCCGAAGCTTCATTTCTTAGAGATCAGATGAGCTCTCTGCAGGATGCAGGCATACACATTAAAGAATTTGGTCCCACGAGCTTCGTGATTGATGCTTTGCCACAAATTTTCGGAAATATTGATCTCCACAAATTAGTTGATGAAATAGTAAAAAACAGCTATGAAGGAGTACATTCAAAGGCTTTTGAAAAAGAAGTTAAGAAAAAACTGGCCCAGTCTGCGAGCCGTGCTGCCATTAGATCTGAAGCACGCTTAAATTTAACTGAGGCACAACATCTTCTTGATAATTTGATGGAATGCCAATACCCTAAACAATGTCCCTATGGCAAGTCTACATTTGTAACTTTAGACCTTAGTGATATCACCAAACTCTTTAACGCATGAAGGAGTTGCAAAACTCATATGAATTACACCGCTCGATTAAACAAATTACAAAAGCACCTACAGACCGCTAATTGCGACCTCCTTATCATCGAAGAAGTCACAAACCTTTTCTACATGACCGGAATTGAACTATCAGCAGGAAAACTGCTTGTTGATGCGCACGGAGCATGCTTATTTGTGGATTCCAGATATTATGAAACGTGCCAAAAACTAAGTCCTTTTTCTGTCGAACTTTTTGAAGGAAATGTTATTCAAGATTGGATTTGCGAAAGGCAATTTCGTAAAACATTAGGATTTGATAGCTCAGTTACGCCATATAATCGCTTTTTAGAACTTAAGAAGATTTGCGTGGGCCTCAAAAAGCACCTGGGAGGGACTTCTGTTAAATTAACACCTCTTCAAGCACCGCTTAAAATGATACGCTGCATTAAAGATGCTGAGGAAATTGCTCTGCTTAAAAATGCTGCTGATTTAGGTTCAGAGGGTTTTGACTTTCTTTGCAATACTCTTAATCCAGGAATCACAGAATTAGAACTTGCAGTCGAACTTGAAATTTTCTGGAAGCGGAAAGGAAGCAAAGCTCTGGGTTTTGATCCAATTATTGCCTTTGGCGCCAATGGTTCTATGCCGCATTATCGCCCTGGAAAAACTCGCTTACAAAATGGCGATAGCGTACTTTTTGACATCGGAGTCAACGTTCGACACTATTTTTCAGACATGACGCGGGTTGTATATTTTGGTTCACCGCGTGACGAAATTCCAAAAATTTACGACATTGTTCGAGAAGCTCAGCGTAGAGCCCTTAAGCTTTGTAAGCCAGGCACTCTAGTCAAAGAATTAGATCAGGCAGCACGTGGTTACATCACTAAAAATGGTTATGGGCAAAACTTTACTCATAATTTAGGACACGGAGTGGGCCTTGAAATCCATGAAGCGCCTTCATTAAGCCAGAAATCGGTAGATAAGAACATGCCACTGGAAGAAGGCATGGTCATCACCATTGAACCGGGCATTTACCTGCCGGACATCGGCGGTGTCCGCCTTGAGGATACTGTTGTGATTACAGTTAACGGGTATGAGAATCTTACAAACCGGCCGGTTTAGTCGAATTAAAAGGACTTTCAAAAAGGAAAAGCATGAGGAATAATCCTGGGAGGCATTTTTCACGCAGAGAAGCTGCTGCGAAGCAGCTTGTAGCACGTCATTCCAATCAGGCTTTTAACTCAATCTTTTTTTGAAAAAGCTGTAGGATAGATATTGTATTGTCCCTGCCAGGCTTTTCCTATTACTAAAATCATTTTAAAGAGAGAACTGCCTTAAAGTCCCAATGGGGACTTAAGTCAGTTCTCTCTTGAAAAAGATGTGGGGCTGCAAGAGACAAAGGCATCGTTGGTATCCTACATCTTTTTCAAAAGATTGAGTTAAAAGCATGATTCAATGCCGTGCGTCGTAGCCTCCAAATATTTTCAAGCCACGATTGAGATGTTAGCAAGCAAGAATGTAGCAAAAATGAGCTACATTTTGCAACGTTCTACGCCCTGCTAGGATCATGATCTGGCTTTAACTTATTTGGAGGCTACGATGCACGGCAATGGAATGACGTGCTACAATTGCTGCTTCGCAGCTTGAAGCCATTACATTTTGTAAAAAAAATATGCGTAAAATATGGGGGATGTTTTTGCGTCTCTGCGTTGAAATCCCCCCAATTCGTTCCAAGATGCAGACCATTGGGGCAAGAACACTATTCACATAGATTTCAATCTTAAAAAAAATATTTCTATATCTCAAATTCTTAAAGTGTTAGTAATAAATTAAGATAAAGCATCAATCAAGGAGGACTGGAATGAGTTTTTTTCAGCATAAGCCCTTAGCAAGCTAAAAAAGTCGAATTTGAAAATGATAACATGTGTGTAAAACTTCAAGATGGCCGCAAACTTATTGTCCCCTTAGTCTATTTTCCTCGTCTTTTTCAAGCCTCTGAAGAGCAGCGTAATGATTACATCATCAGTGGTGGTGGCAAAGGGATACACTGGGAATCTATAGATGAGGATATCCATGTGGGTAATCTTTTGCTCGGGATCTTCAACGATGCGGGCCCCATGACAAAATCCGCTTAAATTAAACCCAAGATTATTTCTATAAAATTTTTTAAGGTACATATGCTTAAATTTAAATGGATAGTTACAGTTGCTTTTTGCTTATGCGGCTTCTTAGTATTGAACGGGCAAATCGAACAGAAAGATCAAATAATTCTGCGGGTTGCTCAGCAGTTGGCAGATGGCAATACCGATAAAAATGAAATTCGTATCGAAAGCTTAACCGGAGGGTTAACAAATGAGAACTATAAAGTCTCAATCGGTTCCCGCTGTTATTTTTTCCGTGTTAACAATGGAATGAACTCACTTCTGGGCTGTTCATTAGAAAGAGAATGGAGGATCACAAGTATCGTTTCAAAATTTGAAATCTGCCCTAATGTAGCCTTTTATGCTCCTCAAGAGGGAATTTTAGTAACGGATTTCATTCAAGCAAAAAGTGACAAACTTAATTTACATGATCATGCCACTATGAAAAAATTATGCCATCAAATCTATGACTTCCATAGTCTTAACATAGAATTCCCAACCCAATTCGACCCTTATTCAAATATAGAATATTATTTGGAAAAAATCCGTGAATTAAATATAAAACTCCCCCTCTCTTTACATGAGACAATTCTTCCTGCAATTAGAACCTTTCAGCAATTATTTACCTCGACATCTAATCTGAATGTTGTCAAAATTCCGGCACACCTTGATTTGCATGTAGGAAATATACTAGATGATGGATATAAACTGTGGCTGATCGATTGGGAATACGCAGCTATGGCAGATCCATTTTTTGATTTAGCAACCCTTGCGTCGACAGAGAAGTTTTCCGATAGTGAAATGATTGAAATGCTTAGGTATTACCTAAAGAGAAATCCCACAAAAGAAGAAAACGACTATTTTTATAAAATGCGCATTTTAGCAGATACGCGTTGGGCATTATGGTCATTTCTTCAAGCAAAAATATCTCCCCTAGATGAGCCTTTTGAACAAGCTGGGAATGAATTTATTTGGCAGATTCTTGAACGAATTGAAGTACCCCCAACTTTTCCTAGTTGTTAAATTGCAAAAATGTGAGTGATATGTTAAGATACAGAAAAGGAAATGATTATGCCGACACTATTTGAACATGAAGGTTATCGCTTTTTTTTCTTTTCAAATGAGGGTGATCCTAGAGAGCCTTGTCACATTCATATTAGAAAGGGAGAATCTCCTGCGAAGTTTTGGATAAAACCTGAAATATCCTTGGCTGAAATCGTATGCGATGTCCTCAAAAGAATTAGCTAAGTTATTTCAAATTGTAAAAGCAAATAAAGTAACTATCGAGGAGGACTGGAATGAGTTTTTTTCAGCATAAGCCCTTAGCTAAAAAAGTCGAATTTGAAAATGATAACATGTGTGTAGAGCTTCAAGATGGCCGCAAACTTATTGTCCCCTTAGTCTATTTCCCACGTCTTTTTCAAGCTTCTGAAGATCAGCGTAATGGCTACATCATCAGTGGAGGTGGCATAGGAATACACTGGGAATCTATAAATGAGGATATCCATGTGGGTAATCTTATGCTCGGGATCTTCAATGCTGAGGGCCCCATGACAAAATCCGCTTAAAACAGAGCCCTTAATTTTTTTAAACAAATATTATTAACGTCTCATTCTCAGCGATTTACTTAGAAAAAAGGTCTTCCGAGTCAGGGAAACACAGGAATGATTAGCAGCATTAGTATTTGTCATTTAACGAACTTAACGAATTCAGCTCTATTAATTTCATATTTTCCTTTTGTCATTCCACTGAAACCATCGCAGTATTCCCAAGGTGAAGGGCCACCTAAAGCCATCAATGGCTTGCCATAGTCTTTTCCGTTACCTTTTAAGGTCAGCAAAGGAACGCCAAGAAGTTCGGCTTTTTTTTGTGCCATATAGATCAAAGCTTGAGCGTGCTTAGGGGAAATGGCTGTAATATTGTCAGGATAAAACCTCTCCATAAACAAGACCGGCTTACCTCCGTCCCAGAGCAAACGCAAGAGACAACGCGCGTTAATTTTACCTCGAGGTCCTTCAGCGCTCTTAATAGCCAGAATCTTAATTTTCCCATCCATTTTATATCCTAGAAGCCCTTTATTAAGATCGGCATTACCATCTACACGCTGGCAACTTCCGTCGACTTCAGTACCACAGAGCAAAATATCAATTGGATCATCCGTTTCAACGACGACAACATTGCCAATTGCCATACTCACGCTTTTCTCGTTGATCTTACTTTGGATATCATTAGCAAACTCAGGATTTTTAAATGGAGAAGACTTCAAAATTTCGTGTATTTCCAACAAACATTTTTTCAATTTATCCTCAGAGGATTTAATTTGATTGTAATTTAGATTAATGCCCGAACTTTGTAAAATCTCGGATCCTTTAATCCATTGAATGCATAATACCTCAAGCTTAAACTTACTGATGTTTTCTTTTACCGACAATGTGAGCGCCTGTATCTCATTGCAACCTTCAATGATATTAAGAATGTCATCATTAGATTTTGCACCAGTAATAAGATGGCTTAAAATTGGAAATTGAATTTTTAATTGATTTAATTGCTTATCAAATTTTAATTGGAGGTTTTTTTTCTGTTCGTTAAACTGATCTTTATTCGTTTTCATCGATTCCTTAAAAATTTTTGAATCGATACTTTTAATTTGGTTATTGCTGTTTTTTAAGCTCAAAATCAATTTAGATTCTTGCGTCTTATTGATCTCCTTTAAATTATTTAAAGAAGCGATTTGAGCATCCAATAACATTTTTTCTATGTCAAGTAACTTTTCCATATCTGACTCTTGGAGATATCGCTGTAAAAATTTGAGCTTTAGAGTTTCCATATCAAGATGCTTATCAGTAATCAATTTTTCTTGCATCCAGTCTTTTGCAGTTGGGCCAATCTGTGGAGTAGAATTCTCTTCAAATTTTAATTCATCTAAAAGGATGGGGTCAAGATTGCTTTTCCAATTTTTAAATAATTTAGGATTAAACTCGTTAATTTTTTGAAGATGAGGATTATTAGTAAGATCATATCTTTTTTCTCTAAAGGCAGAAGGCCCTTCTAATGTTGACGTGACATAACTTCCAAGGCAGGCGTTTGCTTCCTGATCATTGAGTGAATGTATTTTCGCAGCGTAGGTCACAATAGCGAAAGGATTTCGACTTTCTTTAAAAATTTGATGATATTTTGAAGCAAAATTTTCTATATTCCCATTCCCACAAGAAAATTTTGCTTTTAGGATCTCTTCGGAGATTTGAATCAAATTTTTGGAGGTATCTTTAAGTTGTCCCGCCTCTTTAAATTCAAAAATAGAAACTAAGGACTGAACATTTCGCAAATATGAAGCCTGAAGTTCCTCGTTCGTCATATGATAAATGTCCATATCTTTCGGTATTTCAGAAATAATTCTATTAAGTAAAGACTCTTTTTCATTTGCTGAAAAGTGGGTATCCTGTACTAACAAAATAAGCATCTCGATCAAAATTTGTGAATTTTCTTTTATAAAAAAGCAAGATGATTTCTTTCCAATTTCTTTCCTAAAATTTCCTTTATCTGTAAAAATCTTCGAATTAGTATCTACTCCCTGAGTCACCAGTGAGGCAAAAAATAAGCATAGAAGATTTTGCAAATTTGCTTGGCTTTTATTAGAATTTTGTTGAACAGAGTGTAATTTTTCAAATGCTTTCCTTCCATTTTCGCTAGAAGCAACCGCATTAGCACAGTGAGAGAGCTGAAATCTGAGATTAGGTTTTCCAAAACGAGCAATCGATTCAAGCATTTCTTGCTTAGCTAACCAAAGATTTGGATCACTATTTGTATTATGAAGAATTTTAGTCGCATTCATAATAACCATTGTATTAACGAGCCAAAGTATATTTTGGTATTTACTATACGCATCTGGGTTTTCCATGATTTTTTCTATTATTTTATCAAATAGATTTCCAACAAATTTTTCACTTGCATAATAGAGCAAATCAATTTTTGCTTGTTCAAAATTAAAATCACTAACCTCATCAGGATTGATTTCCTTAGTAAATAGATTTTTAAACCTTTCGACATCTACACTAATTTTAAGATTATTGAAACTAATTTTAGAATTCTTCCATTTGTCAAAATATTTAAATCTTTGATATTCTGATGAACAATTTTGAAGACAAAGTTCAAATATGTGAAAAGATTCATTCTCTGACAATCCAAAATTCCCAATGAGTTCGCAAACATATTTTCCTAAGCTAGGTAAATTAGCTTGCGCACAAATTTTGGCAAGCTCAAAGAGTTCATTTTCACCTTTAACACCCCATTGTCCTATTGTACTGGCAATATCAGCACCTTTTTGGTAAGCAAGCATTTTAACTATTTCAAATATTTGTTTTTGATCTGTAATACCAAAATCATGAATCATTTTAAAAGCTGGAATTTGCCTAAAACAAATCTTGGCTATTTGCATAGTTTGATCTTGATCTAAATAAGCTGAATAATCCTTGAAACTAAATGCAGTTCCTCGTGCATTTTTTTCTGCTAAAAGCTTTAAAATCTCAAAAATTTGTTGGTTGGAGGTAATTTTAAAATCATCGATAAATTTTTTAAAGTTATGGATGCAATACTTGCTCCCAGTTTGCACGCAATTTTTTGCAATTTCATATAAATGATTTGGGTTGATAATTCCCACATTATTGATTTCCTCAGCCGTCTCGTATCCATTATCAATAGAATTCGCTTTGACTATCTCAAATATTTGATCGGAGTCATTTATCCCAAAAGCTTTCATAAATGTTTTAAACTCGTACATACATAAGGCTTTTCCATATCTCGCGCAAAGTTTTGCAACTTCAAATAATTGCTTTTTGTCGGTGATGCCGAAATTTTCAATTTGCAAGGCAGTATCA
>JACDDG010000016.1:13146-14641 GCA_013817115.1 Parachlamydiaceae bacterium
ATCTCTAACTGCAGAAACCTTTGCTATTTCAAAACGTTGAAAAGAATCTGTAATATCGAAATTATTGATAAGAGAAGCTATATTGATATTTTTTGCATAAATTTTAGCAATTTCAAATCGTTTAGCGTCTGAAAAATTAAATTTCTTTATGTTAAAATTACGAACGTCTTCCTGAGCACAAATTTTAGCGATCTCAAACAATAAGTCTTGATCAGTAATGCCTAAATTGTGAATATAATTTATAATAGGCGTTCTAAATTTACCTGAGCAAAATAAACAAATTTTATACAATTCACTTGGGTCGATGTTATTGGGTATATTAGAATTTAGCGCCTGGTCTAGTCGGAGAACCTGATTTTTCAGTCCCATTTTCGCGCATAGCTTCGCACTATTAAATACTTTAAAGTGGTCAACATCATTTAATTTTTTATAGTCATCAATTAGTTTCACAATCATAATTAACTGTTCCTTCATTTCTTTGACATCTTTTCTAAATGAAGCAAATGTATAGTTGTAATAGTCCTCAAACACTGTCAAAGCATCATCTATTAGCGTGAGCTCATCGCACAAAGCTAAGAAACCATTTCCATTAATTGATTCGTTTTCCAATGCATAACTAATTTCATTCATTTTTTCTTTATAAATAAGCGAAAGAGAAACTATTTTAGAAGCACCTTCCATATTATTATTCCTATCTAGAGACAACAACAATTTTTTGCAGGAATTTAAGGATTCAGCAATATCTGTAACATCTGAAATTAATTTTTTGGAATCTAAAAGATAAAAAGTAAATTTATTTTTGATATTCCCTTTGGGGAAAAATCCCTTTTCCTTCCTCTTAAACTTAAGATTTGCTATTCTTCCCACTTTTTCATAAAAAGCTCCAGTTTTTCCGTCAGTAATTCTGTAATCAAGCACAAGCTTGGATGCTTTAGCTTTTTTTGCTATATCAATCACTTCTTCCATCATTTTTAAAGCAACATTACCCTTAGTACTCCCTTGATTATCAGGATCTACCGCTATGTAGGATACATAGTAATGAGGATTTTTATGAGCTTTCCCCTCTGAATATTTTCGATAAGTAATATATCCGACTATCTCTCCATTTTTTAGAGCAATTCGCATTGAGTCATCATTTAAGTATTTGTTATTAATGCTTGTAGTATATTTAGACCATCCAACAGAATTATTAATTTTTGCAAGAGCTGATTTTGCAACATTAATTTCTAATTCACTTGGTTTTTTTAAAATGACTGGAGAAAACGTATCTAAACTGGATACAACTTCCTTAATAGGCTGAATCATAAATTGCACCTTTAAGTTAAATTAATTAAATCAAATCTAATGGTAGATTAACTTGATTATAACACATGTGTTAATTTTTTATGAATAGGCTAAAATTATTTAATTTTTGATTGTAGTTAGTAATCGAAAATGAGCTCGTCAACTCATCACATTGGTTGCCATATTCTCTGTACCCTTGTATACCGAAGTG
>JACDDG010000343.1 GCA_013817115.1 Parachlamydiaceae bacterium
ATTAGAGACATGTCAACAAATCACTCTTCAAACAATAGCCATTTAATCTACTTCATTTAGATGCCACCGGCAAAGGAGGGGTATCTGAACTGTTACCTAAATTATAACATTGTGGACACGCTAAGATTTTAAAATTTAATGTAAAAATAATAAACCTGCGAAGCAATGAGGATTAAACAGGCTTGCCCTCTAAATAACTTTCTCCCACCTTGACAAGGTCCAAATCGTTCGCTTATGTAGTCCTTATTGTTCAGAACTTGATGGAGAGCGTGAGCCATATAGCTTGCCCACCTCTACAGAACGAGGACCATATTTCTCTTTTCGATTTGGAGGTGGCTTGTCCCAAGGCATTTCTCCTACAATCATTTTTGGGATGTTAATAAACACATCCTTGCCGGCACGCTTGACAACTGTATCTAAGGGAATATAAGTGTCTGTTTGAAAGATCAGCCCTCTTGGAACTAATAAGTAACTGTCCGTTTCTTCTGTTACTTCAACAACCTTTTCAACTTTGCCAATCTCTCCGCCATCGGAACCATGAACAGTATCTCCCGGCTGTACAACATTATCACCTACAGTCGAAGTCGTCAAAGCAGCCAGAAACTTATCAACAGTCATGACTGCATTGGCAATTAGTGGGTAGTTAATACGAATGGATGCCTCATAGGCCAGAATGCCCGTTGCTCCAATGGCATCAGAGATAAACGTAACATCGAAACCGTGTTCCATAGCATGTCTTCCAGTAGACTCGCAACATAGGTTCGCCGTCATTCCCGCTATTACTAGATGAGTAATATCCATTCTCTGTAGATAGTCTGGAAGGTCAGTTTCAAAAACATCAACTCCCTTATGCGGCATTAGTACAATATCATTTTCTTGTGGTTGCAATTCAGGATGAAAATCTGCTCCCCAACTACCTGCTAAGAACATTTTTTTCTCGAACATCAAGCGATTGATTCCACTGCGCCGCTGCAGCTGCTCGTCTGCGTAATCCTCTTCCGTATATGCCATAGGACCAAATAAGACAGGAATGCCATGTTCGCGAGCGCTTGCGATGACGCGTTTTAAGTTGCCAATCACATCATTCATTTTTACGGTGCCTTTAGTCATTTCCCATCCAGCCCCGCCTTCAGAGAGGAAGTCATTAACTGGATCAATAACTAGCAAAACCGTGCGATTAAGGGGAAATGAGATTTCTCCTTCTTTTTTTGTTAGATGAGTGGTGCTTTTTTCACTGCGACTCTTGTTCTTATCCATAATTCTTCCTCTCTCTTAAATCTTCTTAATTATCATCTTTTGCTGTGAATATCAACGGTATCCATGGTTGAACCTCTGCGCGATCTATTCCACCAAATGCAGCTAGCACAACTGTTACGGCTGAACAAAATGATTGCTATATGATTAAACATTCTCAGACCTTTCACTCCATTTTAAATGACTCATATCATTTGTCGTTTAAATTGCCAATATAAAGAGAGAAATTAGAAATAAAAACTTAAATCTCTCTGTATTTTGCTTTAAAGATATTGTTCTGTCTCATTTCTTAGAATATCTATTCAATGTGTCTCCGGGTGTTCTATTTTGATTCTCGGTTTACGACATCCTCATTTGAGGATGGGATTCTCGCAAGAGTTTTTAAAGAGAACAGATGGCTGGGAAGAGCTCAAAAAAAACCTACTGTCTTTCTCAGCAAGATGTGACTGGAATTGATCATAGTTAAGTTATGAAGCTTTGAGGAGCAAGCAAATTGATTTGATGGATATTTATAGCACAGACCCCAAGATTGAAAAATACCACTTACAAGTTCTTGAAGACGACCGCCATTTCTTTCCATTCTATGATGCCATCTTGCTCTATCGCTTGGATGTACCGCAAAGATTTCCCCAAATATGGAAAGCCTTGCAATCATTAGCTGGACGTATCTCAAATAAAGAAATGCTGGTCATGAATGAAAAGCAGAATTTCTAGGTGAAAGTTTTGATCTGATTGCTCAGCGTTTCTTATCAAAAAAAGAAATTCCAAAGGATTCCTCTTATCAAAGACCTTCTTTTCTGGCACATTTATTGGAATCAAATCTTTGGCACTTGATAAAGCGGCATCTGTTTCTTGTGTTTGGATCTCTTATTCCTGCTATTTTGGTGGGAATTCTTTATGGAGTCTTAGCTGCTTATTCCTTTTCTTCACGACATATTATTTTAAATTTTGTTGGCGTTATCCAAACGATTCCCTCTTTAGCCCTCTTCGGATTTTTGATCCCTCTCTTGTAACAAATTGGAATAGCTCCAGCTCTGATCGCTTTATTTTATGCTTTATTTCCTATGTACGCAACACCTATACTGGCTTAAGTGATATTCCAAACCCATTGAGAGAATCCGCAGTTGTCCTAGGTCTTCCTCTTCTGCCGCCTGGCTTTTGTTGAAATTCCTCTTGCCTCACGAACTGCTTCTGCGATAAGTTCGCCTGCATTAGCTGAAAGTATGTGAACACCTAAAATTTGCTTTCAGGAAAAAGTGGAAATTTTAACTTTGCTAAAACCGGAAATTTCTAAATTGCTTTAACAATTATATCAAATTATATCAAATAAAGTTGATTTTAAATTACAAGTTAATATAATAAATAACGATTTTAAACCGCATATGTTTAGGTTAAAAATGAAAAAAATCAGAAGCTTAAAATAACACATGCCCATAAGAGAATTTGTAACCACTTCAAGAGCGTATTGCTTTGCTGAAAAAGAGAAAAAAGACTCAAAGTGATAAGCCTGGCGGCATGGCCAGAATTCGGTGGATGCGCCAAAAAGGGAACTTACCATTAAGAACAAGACTTAAAAATCAAATTGAAGAAACCAGAAAGCTCCAAATCGAATTATTGCAGAACACTTTTTTGGAAGATGAATTGTCAACGATAAAAATATCTAAAGGAAATTTATGATTATGAGAGCTATTGACAATGGTAAATCCCGTTCCATTTGAAAATTGCCAGTTAGAACGAGCCTTTAAAATGTTTTATGCCATTCTTCTAGTTCTAAAGGCCTGAATACTCCTCGTTCTTGGACTTTTTTTTTAAAAAAAAAGCCCATTTTCTAATTCTCTAATCCCATAATTCCTGCAGGTACTTCTTCATAGATGTGTTCGATTTTCAAAAATTTTAAAATGGTTCGACACATGTCTGTAAGCCCAGATATTTTCCAATGCCATACATCTTCGATTTTAAATCCAACCAACCCAATATTTTGCCTAGAGAAATACTCTAATATACTTTGTCCAGTTGGCGAGGGATGTTTTCTCGACGGTTGTCTGGATTTTCTCAATTATATGCAACTTTAAACAATAAAAGAATTTTACATATTAAATCAACTTCCTCTGCAATCAATCAGGGCAAACGCATTA
>JACDDG010000017.1 GCA_013817115.1 Parachlamydiaceae bacterium
GCTTAGCGGTACTCAAGGTAATGCGCTCCTATAAATTATTTTTTCTTGTTAGCAATCGTTTTGCGTTTGCCCTTGCGTGTACGTGCATTCGTGCGAGTACGTTGTCCGCGGACCGGTAAGCCTGAGCGGTGTCGAGAACCTCTATATGAATGAATACTTATCAATCGTTTGATATTATTTTGAACTTGACGGCGAAGATCTCCTTCGACAACATATTCAGTTTGCAACAGTTGATTGATACGAGCTATCTCATCTTGAGATAACTTGTGAGCGCGCATGTCAGGGTTGAGGCCCAGTTTGCTGATAATTTCATTAGATAGCTGCCGACCTACACCATAGATGTATGTAAGGCTGATCTCTAATCGTTTATTATCCGGTACATCTATACCGAGAATTCTTGCCATTGATAACTCCTAATTAATTCTCTATTGAATCCTACATTTGGCGCAGGCATCAGTTGAGGTTTTATGCTGTGCCCAGTCTAACATAGCGATTCATTTTCAGCAACACTATCTTCCACGATTTCGCACTTTCATGAAACCCTCATAACGCTTCATAAGAAGATGAGAATCTACTTGCTTCATGGTATCGAGAACAACTCCCACTAAAATAAGCAGGGCGGTTCCACCAAAAAAGTAACTAATCGTCTGAGAAATTCCCAGGAAACGTCCAACTAAGTTAGGAAGAATCGCAATTAGGGCTAAGAAAACCGCCCCCAAGAACGTAATACTTCCCATAGTGGTTTCTAGATAATCCTGAGTCGGCTTCCCCTGGCGAATTCCTGGAATAAAGGCACCATTTTTTTTCATATCCGAAGCAATCTGATCCGGTTTAAACTGCGTAGCTGTCCAAAAATATGTGAAGAAAATAATCAAACATACATACAGGACTAGGTATACCGAAGTACCGGGTTGCAACATACCTGCAATATCACCTAACCACGTTCCCCCAGCAAAACCAGCAATAGTTGCCGGAAACATAAGCAATGAGGAAGCGAAAATTACAGGGATAACTCCAGCATAATTGACTTTAAGAGGAATATAAGAGTTGCCCCCTTGAACCTCCTTACGTCCTACAACACGTCTAGCATATTGTAGTGGTATGCGGCGATGACCCTGAATAATCAAAATGGTCCCTAGCGCTATGAGCACAAATAAAGTCAATAAGACCATCACACCGGTAAATGTCATTTGACCGGGTTCCTGCGAACTTAAATTAAGTTGCTGGAAAATCATACCTAGTGCGGTTGGCAGTGACGCCAAGATACCAATCATGATAATGAGACTCATTCCATTGCCAATTCCCTTTTCAGTAATTTGCTCCCCTATCCACATCAACAGGATTGTTCCTGTAGTCATTGTAAACATGAAGAGCAAATAGAACAGCCAGGGAGTATTGGCAATTTGTATGTCAAGGAGCTCACCGGAGATAATGCCGGGGGTGCTCATGTTCATACGAAAGGCATACTTTGCAAACAAACCTGACTGCAAGAAAGACAGAACAACCGTCAAAAGGCGCGTAAGCTTTGTAAGTTTACGCTTTCCTTGTTCAGGATTTTCAGCCATTTCTCTTTGAAAGGAAGGCCATAAAGCTACAAGTAACTGCAAAATAATAGAAGCAGAAATGTAAGGTACGACTCCGAGTGCAATTACGGTCATTTGTGAAAATGCACCACCGGAGAAAATATCAACCATTTGAAAAAAATTCTGTCCACCACCGGAAGCTTGCTTAAAATAGCTTAAGGCAATTTCAGCATTAATTCCCGGAACCGGTATGAAAGCACCGATGCGGCATGCAACTAACATTAACAAAGTGAAAATGATTTTTGCTTTAAGCTCAGGAACTTGAAAAACTCTACGAATTTCTTTCAGCATTTGGCTATCCTATATTCTTTATGGGACTGGATCTTCGCCCGACATTTGGCTATTATCGAGTAGGACAAAAGCGATCTTTGCGGAATTCAATTTCTCAAGAGCGCTAGCAGAAAAAGCATGAGCTTCAATAGTCACATTTTTCTTCAATTCGCCATTACCTAAAATTTTGAGACCATATGAAGCGCCGGATAAAAATCCGCGATCTGAAAGTGTAAATAGGTTTACAACTTCCCCATCTTCATACATAGCTTCAATTTGTCCTAGGTTGACAGAATCAAGAGGTCTTCTGAATCGTGTTTGATTAAAACCACGCTGCGGAATTTTCATGAAGGTTCTAAACTGTCCACCTTCATAACCTAATCTGCGCTTGTACCCAGAGCGTGCACCAGCACCTTTTTCTCCGCGTCCGCACGTTTTTCCAAGACCTGAACCGGGGCCACGGCCCACACGCTTCATGCGTTTTTTGAATTTGGAAATATTCTTAAGAGTTGCAAGAGTCATCATACTGTTGCCGGAGCTCCACGTAGTTGTTTAATTTTATTTCGGCTACATAGCTGAGCAATGGCTTTAAACGCAACCTTAACTTGGTTAATCGGGTTATTACTACCCATATTTTTAGCCATAACATTCGATATGCCAGCAAGTTCGAAGATAGCGCGTACTTTCGAACCAGCAATAACGCCGGAACCATCTGGTGCAGGCTTAATTAAAAGGATTGCACCATCCCATTTCTCCAACACTTCATGCGGTATAGTTATGCCGTCGTTTTCTATAGAAATCATATTACGACGAGCTAACTCTCCGCCTTTGCGAATAGCATCGGTTAATTCATTAGCTTTGGCGAATCCATAGCCAACACGTCCTTTACCATCACCGACTAGGATCAAAGCTGAAAAGCTGAACTTACGTCCACCTTTAACTACTTTAGAGCAGCGGTTGATGTGAAGAACTTTTTCAGTGAGATCACTATTCACTTTTTCTTTATCTTTCTCTTTTCTCTGAGAATTATCTCTTTTCGGTGAACTATCTCTTTTCTGTGGATCGTTCTGTTTTGCCATTTTTAATCCTAAAATTTGGTAACTATTCTAAAATTGCAATCCACCACTGCGCGCAGCATCAGCAAGTGCTGCCAAAACGCCACAATACTTGGAAGGCCCTCTATCGAACACAATTTCTCTAATATTGAGAGCTTGAGCCATTTCAGCAATGCAGGAGCCCAGGGCGGCTGCACTAGCTTTATTTTTCTTCCCAAATTCCGTTCCTTTGAATCTCTCGGAATAAGTTGCAGTACCGCAAATTGTGTTGCCGATTTCGTCGTCAATTAGTTGCACCTGCAAATGGCAATTACTTTTATGGACACAAAGACGCGGCTTGAGGGATGTTCCACGCAGCTTTTTGCGTACGCGCATCGCTCTCGATTTACGTTTTCTTTGAATTTCTTTCAATGCGTTACTCATACTACCTTAAAGCGATTAAACGTTTACTTTTTAGCTGCAGCTTTACCCGCTTTCTTGCGGACATGCTCATTGGGATATCTAATTCCCTTGCCTTTATATGGCTCTGGTGGACGAATTGCCCTAATTTCAGCGGCTATTTGACCGACTTGCTGTTTGTCAATACCATTAATCGTAATCAAAGTATTTTTTTCAACTTTGATTTGAATTCCTTTAGGAATAGCAACTTGTGATCGTTTTTGCGACACACGTTGGCCATTTTTCTCTACAAAAGAGAATCCTACTTGAAGATCAAGTATTTCACCTTGTACAGAAGCACGATATCCAACTCCGATCATCTCAAGTTTCTTTTCGAAACCTTGAGAGACACCGACAACCATGTTGTCGATGAGCGAGCGATAAAGTCCATGAATGGCACCGTCATTCTGATGTGTTTCGGCCAGTTTGACATTCAGCTGTTCAGTTTGTATTTCCACTTCAATTGCTGGTAATAATTTCAAGTTTAATGCGCCTTTAGGCCCATTGACATGAATTTCATTCCCTTTAATTTCTACTGCAACGCCCTTTGGAACAGGAATTGGGTTTTTACCTTTACGAGACATGACGAATTTACTCCTTTACTCACGTAGCCCATTGTCTAAAGGGCACGTTATTTTTACAAAGTCTCTACCACACTAGGCATAAAAGTTCGCCGCCGATATTGCGCTTAATCGCTTCATTACCGGGCAAAAGTCCCTGTGATGTTGAGATAATGGAAACCCCTAAGCCACCATAAAAGTGGGGAATATCCTCGCGCTTAACATAGCGACGCAGTCCTGGTTTGGAAACCCGTTTTAGACCTTGAATGATAGGTCGACGCCCGGAGCCATACTTTAGGAAAACGCGCATAATGCCACGGTGTTTATTGTCATGCTTCACGAGGTAACTTTCAATAAATCCTAAACTCTTGAGAATTTCCGCGAGGTTCTCTTTCATTTTGCTCCAAGGGATATCGACAAAGCGATGTTCTGCCTTGAGGCTATTGCGAATCCTTGTGAGGAAATCAGCTATTGGATCGCTAATTGCCATGTTTCCTTCTCCTTCTTAAGCGACTATCGCTATTGGTAAATTTTTAAATGGTAGACCGAGCAACCGCAACAGTTCAACACATTCTTCATCAGAAGCAGCTGTCGTTACAAAAGTGATGTTCATCCCCTGCGCTCTTTTTACCTGATCAAGGTTAATTTCGGGGAAGATTTGCTGGTCATCAAGTCCTAAACTATAATTACCGCGGCCATCGCATTTGGATGGGAAACCACGGAAGTCACGAATACGTGGACAAGAAATGTTAAAAAAGCGATCGATAAATTCATACATTCTTTTTCCACGAAGAGTAACCTTAATTCCGATAGGTTGTCCTTCGCGCAATTTGAAGTTTGAGACGGCTTTTTTTGCTTTTCTGATAACTGGCTTCTGTCCAGAGAGCAACGTCAATTCTTTTACGCAATCTTGCAGGGCATTTTTATCTTTTGTCGCTTCAGCAATACCCATATTGATGACGATCTTTTTCAAAGCAGGAATCATCATTGGATTTGAGTAGGCAAATTTATTTTGCAACTCGGCCTTGACGACTTCATGATATCTTTTCTTCAACCTAGCCATTTTAACTTAAACTCTTTAAATGCGTTGCTTTACTTCTTTCTATAAAATACAGCGGTTTCGCCATCCATAAAATATAACTCACGGTCGCCCTTGTCATTAACACGGGTTTTTAATTTTACAGGTTTTCCGTTTACACAAACCCGTACATTTGACACGTGAATTGGCATTTCATGTTTAACCATACTACCTTGAGAGTTTAATTGCGAGCGTTTTACATGCTTTGTTCGCAAATTAATTCCTTGTACGACTACTTTTGGGCCATCAACAGAAAGGACTTTACCGATTTCACCGTTAAAGTTTCCAGAAATTGCCATGACCTCATCGCCTTTGCGCACTTTTTTGCTGCCATCGGCCTGAAAGTGTCTTTTTCTTTTAATTGACTTAATATTCATACTTACTTCTGCCTTCGATTTAAATCACTTCTGGTGCCAATGAGGCGATCTTTAAAAATTCACGATCGCGCACTTCGCGAGCCACTGGACCAAAAATACGTGTTCCTCGTGGATTATTTTTATCGTCGATGAGCACACAGCTGTTTTCATCAAAGCGCAGTTTTGTACCATCTTTACGCTTAATATACCGTTTTGTTCTAACAATGACAGCTTTGACGACATCGCCTTTCTTGACATTGCTATTAGGATCAGCCTCTTTGACGGAACAGATGATGATATCACCCACGCCAGCATAACGCCGCTTAGAACCTCCAAGGACCTTAAAGCACTTAACCCGTTTTGCACCGGTATTGTCAGCGACTTTAAGCTGGGTTTCTTGCTGAATCATGACTCTAACTCCGATTTATACAAATTTCATCTATCTTTCTCATTACACACACCTTGCGACTATCATTCATTTGTTGATGAGATAATCATTATCGCAAGATTTATGCAATTGCAGCGACTACGCGCCAACGTTTTAATTTTGAAAGAGGTCGTGTTTCGACAATTTCAACTACATCTCCGACTTTCACTGTTTCGATCTCGTTATGAGCATAAAACTTAGTATTTCGTGTGATGACTTTGCCATATTGTGGATGACGCATGGTCCTCTGCACTTGTACGACAACAGTTTTATCCATTTTATTGGAAAGAACTGTTCCTCTCTTTATTTTGCGACTGCCTCGATCTTCTGCTTCCATGATACTTCCTTAAGTTGCTCTATTGGCTGATTGCTTTTCATGCAGGATTGTTAACATCCTTGCAATATCCTTACGCTGAAGAGCGATGCGGTGAGGTCTTTCAACATTACCGCCTTGAATGACTTCGCTTCTCAGCTTGAAGAGGTCCTTACGGGCATCATCTAAAGCGCTTACTAGTTCTTCACTAGACTGATCACGCAAATCTCTTGCTTTTGTCATAATTTTCCTAAACCTGTTCGACTCGTTCAACAAATCGCGTTTTTATGCCTAATTTTGCTGATGCGCGTCTTAATGCACTTTGCGCCATGTCGCGAGGAACGTTTGCGACCTCAAAGAGGACACGTCCAGGACGTACAACAGCTACCCAGTGATCAACGCCACCTTTTCCCTTACCCATTCTAACTTCAGCCGGCTTTTTTGTCACGGGTTTATCTGGAAAAATTCTAATCCATACTTTACCACGACGTTGAAAGAATCGATTAATTGCCACGCGGCAAGCTTCGATTTGCTGGTTAGTAATGCGTCCACGTTCTAAAACCTGGATACCAAATTCACCAAAATGAACAAAATTACCGCCCTTACTGATGCCGGCCATTTGTCCTTTTTGAAGTTTGCGATGTTTTGTCTTTTTAGGCATCAGAGCCATGGTTACGCTTCCTCCTTTTTGACAAACATATCATCGCCGCGATATATCCAGACTTTAACTCCGATACTACCGTATGTCGTTTCTGCACGACCGTTAGCATAGTCAATGTCTGCGCGGAGAGTATGTAGAGGCGTACTTCCCTCTTTATACCATTCAGTCCGAGCTATTTCAGCTCCACCAAGTCGACCAGAGACTTGGACTTTAACTCCTAATGCACCTGCATCCATTGCTGATTGCATAATTTTGCGCATTGCACGACGGAATGGAATCCTACGTTCAAGTTGCTTTGCAATAGCATCTGCAGCAATTTTAGCATCTAAGTCGGGACGTTTAATTTCTTCGACTTCGATCCAGATTTCTTTACCTGTTAGGCGAAGTAATTCACCTTTGAGGACTTCGATTTCTGCGCCTTTCTTACCGATAACCATACCAGGACGAGCTGTGTGAATAGTAATTTCAACTTTTTCACTCATGCGTCGGATGGAAATCCGAGAAGCTCCTTGCAATGCACTCTTTTTAAAAAGAAAAGTGCGAATTAGGTGATCTTCTAGGAGCAGTGTTCCAAATTCTTGTTTATTTGCGAACCACTTGGAGCGCCAGTTGCGATTGCGGACGAGGCGGAATCCAATTGGATGTGTTTTTTGACCCATTTAAACTTCTCCTCGGCTAACGACTACCGTAATATGACTCGTACGTTTAATAATCGCGTGACGTCCACCCTTATTTTTAGGCTTAGAGCGCTTTAGGCGCGGACCTTCATCAATGCGAATTTCTTGAACGATCAAATTTTCCTGGCGCAGATCAAGCTGCGATTCAGCATTAGCGACAGCACTATCAAGCGTTTTCTGTATAAGGCGTCCGCCTTTCATATTGCAAAATTGCAACTGAGTATTTGCTTGAGGCACTGTTTTCCCACGAATAAGTCCGGCAGCTAAACGTGCCTTTTGTGGACTGATTCGCAGATATTTACTTATAGCAATTGCATTATTCATTAGCAGCGACCTTTACTTCTTAATTGGATGGCCTTTAAATAGACGAGTTGGTGAGAACTCTCCTAACCGATGGCCGACCATATTTTCAGTGGCAAAGACGCTTAAGAACTTGCGTCCATTATGCACATCAAAAGTATGTCCTACCATTTCTGGTGTAATCATTGAGCGTCTGGACCATGTTTTTATTGCTTTTTTCGTGCCCTGACGATTCTGGTCTTCCACCTTTTTTGCAAGGTGATGATCGACGAAGGGGCCTTTCTTTAGAGATCTAGCCATACTTACTTTTTCCTTCGATCTTTAACGATAAACTTATTGGACTTCTTCTGAGAACGAGTACGCAGTCCTCGCGTGAAAAGGGCCCATGGAGTTTGAGGAATATTTCCTTTATGCTTACCTTCGCCACCACCGTGGGGGTGATCGACAGGATTCATAGCAGTTCCACGAACCGTTGGGCGAACACCTTTCCAGCGCATCCGTCCTGCTTTTCCTTCGACACGCAAATTATGCTCAGGGTTTGAAACCACTCCGAACGTTGCTTTGCATTCCTCATTGATCATGCGCATTTCCCCTGAAGGCATACGCATGGTCGCATATCCGCCACTGCGAGCCATTAACTGTGCAGATAACCCGGCTGAACGCACAAGTTTTGCACCTTTTCTTGGCTGCATTTCGATATTATGTACAGTTGAACCGATAGGCATATCTTTTAAGCGCATGCAGCAACCGATATGGAACGGGGGTTCCTTACTTGTTTGCACTGTTGCGCCTACTTTCAATCCTTGCGGAGCTATGATGTAGCGTTTTTCTCCGTCAGCGTAATTTACCAAAGCAATATACGCAGATCGATTAGGATCATACTCGATTGATGCCACACGTGCTGGAATATCTTCTTTATCGCGTTTGAAATCGATAATACGGAATTGCCGTTTGTGTCCTCCGCCTTTATGGCGACAAGTAATGTGTCCGTTATTATTTCGTCCGGACGTTCTTCTTTTTGCTAACAGCAATGATTTTGTCGGCTTCACTGTAGCGCGGGAACCCTCAACTCGTGTGAGTGTTTCGTTCATTGGCAAGAGCAATTGCCGCGTTCCGGGAGTAACCGGTCGATATTTTTTTAACATTTATAGCCTCGTCCTTAGAGAACTGATCCGTTATACATCAATTAAGCTGTCACCAGCCGCTAAAGTCACTACAGCTTTCTTAATCGAAGGGGCTGTTCCAACGCGACCTTTACGGCGCTTGACTTTACCTTTGATATTGATAGTGTTCACTGCCATAACTTTGATGTCTCTTTCTTTGTAGATCAATTCAATAGCAGTTTTAATTTCATGTTTTGTTGCCTTTGGATGAACGACAAATACATACTTTGGCAAAATACATTTACGTACTGAGGCATTGCTATCAGAGTTTTTAAGCTCTCCAAGCATTTTAGCCTTTTCGGTCATATGCTGCCGTTTGATAATTTCGTACGGATTCTTATGTGTCATATCCATCTATCCTTATTTTTGATAACAGCTATCATGGCTAGCATAACCACTCGTTGAGTTCATTTAGTGCGCTTTCTGTCAATACAATATGATGAGCAACGAGTACATCATAGCCACTGATATTTTTTACAAGTGCGAAAGAAGCTTTAGGGATATTGCGCACACTCTTGATAAAGTTATCATGAGCATCTTGACCAATGCTGAAAGTTGGTCCTTCTTCCATCGGAAGATCCAAGTAAGCACCTTCACCTAAGAACAACACGCGTCCGGTAAGATTTTGTGATTTCATAAATTCAACGATGCTTTTTGTTCTAGGAGCATCTAGATTAAAATCTGAAACAACATGAATTTTATCAGCTCGTAATTTCTCTGACACCAAAAAGCGGATAGCAGCTTGACGTTCTTTTTTGTTGATGCGTATATGCTGATCAAATTTCGGTTTTGGTCCAAAAACTCTTCCGCCGCCTTTATACTGAGGAGCAACAATCGATCCTTGGCGTGCGCGGCCTCCACCTTTTTGAGGGTGAGGCTTTTGGGTACTATGGCTAACCTCTGAGCGACCTTTCGTATTAGCAGACCACTGGCGGGCATTTTTTTGCAAGGCTACGATATAATCTTTAACCATTTGCCCATTGGCTTTGGCTGAAATTAGTTTTTCGTCAAGTTTTACATGGCCTTGTTCGAGACCTTGCAGGTCATATTTCTTTAACGTCGACACAATATTATCTCCACACTAATTGGGATACCAATTTTTAATTTTGATATCGCACCGTTGTACAATTAATTCTTTTTTATCGCTGCTGACAAGAACACTAGGCCGTTTCTTGTTCCAGGCACTGCACCTTCGACGACAATAATATTTGCCTCTTGGTCAATTTTGATGACCTTAAGGTTTTGTGTAGTCACTCGGTTATCACCCATATGACTCGCACGTGGACTATCAGGGAAGCTTCGCCCTGGTGTACTTCTATGCCCTGTAGAACCCGCATGTCGGTGGAAGGATGAGCCATGAGCTGCAGGACCGCCGGCAAAGTTATGCAATTTCATAACCCCTTGGTAGCCTTTACCTTTAGACTGACCTGTAACATCAACATGAGTGATCTCTGTAAATGCTTCTAGTCCAACTTCTTGACCAGCTGTATATTCATCAACTGACTCTAAACGAGATTCAGCTAAGTAACGTCTTGGTTCAACACCTGATTTTTGAAAATGACCAAAGCGAGGATGTTTAACACGACGTTTTACTGTTCGCGGATCTTTGGTTATCACTTTTTCAAATCCAAGCTGAATAGCTGTATAGCCATCAGTTGCTTTTGTTTTAACTTGAGTGACTACGTGTGGTTCAATTTCGATGACAGTGCAAACGACGACATTCCCACGCTCATCAAAAAGCTGCGTCATGCCACGTTTCTTACCCATTAGCTTAAGCGCCATATTTCAATCCTTGAAAAAATAAATCATTCACAAACGCTATCACTAATTTTGCGTTCGTATTTGTATTTGTAAACATCTTAATAGACAATAACTATTCTACTCATGTGTGAAGGTACGCACGCAATGCGTTCTCCCCAGTGGTAAAAGAGTGACTGAAGACTTCGTTACCGAGCGTCTTAAATGATGAGAATAGCAAAGTGCTAATTTTAGCACAAGTAACAATCTCACTTTTTCACGTTTTTTTTACGAATCCCCTTCCTTGGTATAGCTACAGAGTGCTTGGAAGGAACTTCAATCTTTTCTTGATTTTTTATGTGCCGTTTTGATTTAACTTTTTCAATGTCTGCATCATCTGTAAATTTCACATATTTACTCAGTTCATTTAAACGGAGACCTTTAGGCACACTTAACGTCACCCCTTCTTGAACGGCACCAGAGACCGATATTGAGATCATTTCTCGTGTCGCCAATACTACTTTTTGCCCATTGCGTACCCGACTTGCTGGTTTAATTTTTCGTAAATCTGCTTCGAGTAGTGGCTCTGCTAAAATAATAGCTTCTTTTAATTTAGTTCCTACTTTTACACGGTAAATTCCAGGCTTTGCTACTGCACCTTCAATATGGAACTCTATTTCCTGAGGTTTTAAATAATTGCCCGGCACTGTTTTGTGTGCTTCGTGGTCTTGCGACTGCCCTATAGCTGCAATGAGCGTTAAAAGCAAAAGAAAGCCTAAAATGATCGCTATGGCGAGCCATTCATGCACAAATAGTTGTGCTTTTGGATTATAGTCAATTTGAGATTCATTAGCTGGGGTATTTGAAGCGCTTGATGGGCTTGAGGGGTTTGAAGGGCGGGATGTGGTTAATGCGGTTGATGCCTCTGATTCGTTAGAATCAACATCGGACAATTGTTGTGAATATTGCATTGCTTTGAGGCCATTGAGAGCGTTAATGGTATTGTCGTTTGAATTATGTGAGCAAGATTAACAGTGTTATTAAGAAATTTCCAGAAGAAAATTTATCTACTGGTTTAAATTCGCTACTTTCAGCTTGAGCGTATGCATGGAAAAGCAAGGAAAGATAGATAGGGACGTATACTGCGCGCAGGCACAAATTGAGGTTTTTTTTTGCGCGTCAAAGCTCCGAGGTTGAACGATCGGAAGCAAAAAAGAAAAAGAAGGTTGTCAGGATAGGGAGGATGTGCAGGATAAAGCAGGTTGAGTTTTGAGATGAGGATAGGGGAAAGCGGATTGGGGAGATATTTAGGAATAAGGAATAAATGTTAGAATAAGATAAGTAGATGGGTGAAAAGAATAGATGGAGGAATGGTTTTTAACTCACAACATCTGAAGTTTTTTTAACGCGGAGGCGCGGAGACGCAGAGGAAGGCATTATTTTAACTCCACATACTGCACACCTTTAAATTTAAGTTGGAAGTCGCTCCCTGGTTAAACTTAAAGGTGTGCAGTTGGAAATGAAAATATCAACACCTCGCTATTAAGCGAAAAGGTTAATATCTTATCCTAAAGATTAAACAGGATTGTGCTTAAGGTGCTCTTTATAAAAATCACCTGCGCTTTCTTTTACATGCTGAACGTTTGGTACATTAATGGTTGTAAATGCAAAAACTTCACGGACATGCTTCATTAAACCTGCTAGCCCTGAAGCTGCTGCGATTCCTTCAACGATCTTATGAGATGTTAACACAGACACATTTAACTTAGAAGCTAGCCAGCCAGCACCGTACGCCAATCTTGTAATTTGGAAAAAGGATGCCACTAATGATGCGATATCTACAGCTACATTTATCCAAGCAGACTTATTTTTATATTCCAATATAGCTTGCTTTTTTGTAGTTTCCTTAACTTTATGTACTGTGAAACTTACATCGCTCATGTCTGAAAGGGCCTTATAACTAGGTAAAATCGCAACACGTTCAGGATCGGAAGCTGCATTAACTAATTTGTTGTATGCTTTGAGAACTGCAAATTTATGGGCAGCATTTATATTCACTCTTCCGGCAATTTCCTGTATTTCATCTTGTATTTCTGTAGTTAAGGTTTTGTTAACTAAAACATCAGCTGCTGAATTCATTGCAGTTTGTAGTTTTTGGAACTTAGCTGCATAAAGTTTTTCATCAGCATTCTTTTCATTGTTAAGAATATCAATTTTTTTCTGCTCAGAACCTATTTTGAAATAATTTCCAACAATTTCAGAAATATTTTTTGCAAGATCAAAAACAGTTACTAATGTTCCCAGAGCCTGTTTTAATGGGATCGCATTTTTAACCACTTTGCCTAAATCTCCTATGAAAACTGAGATTCCCATGAAGGAATTGGAAGATACCCAATCAACTGCCTTTGTGACATTTTGACTAATAAAATCTATTAAGTTTAAAATTGCAACTCCTAACGACGCAACTCGCTTTGCTACAGCAAAAAAGCCTCCTGTAAGCGTTTCAGTTGCAAAATCGTACCCCTGTTTAACCCATGAAAAGGAATTTTTAACATTCTTAAAACCATCAAATGCAGTGAAAATACGATAATCTGCGTTTTCACCACGAAATTGAAAATTTAACAATGCAAAGAAAGGCTTCGCAAATGAACCAACTTTATCGATTCCTTCAAGGTTGAACAGCTTATTGCCAAAATTAAGGACTTCATTTTTAATGAAATTAATAGAGCTAGTGAATAGATTTGGTGTATCTATAGCCATTGTGCAATCTCCTGCAAAAAGTTTATGTGAAGCGACCCATACCAACAATGTTAAAGTATAGACTGGATTCAGACTAAAGTAAATTGTTTAAAAATTCAACTCTAAGCCCACTCCTAGGAACGAGTCTACATCAAAGCGAATAAAAATAACAACCCACAATATGAAAAAAAGTGCATTTTATTGCCCAAGTTGCACTCTAAAGCTTATTTATTTATTTATCTTGCATTAATGTGATCTAATCTAGTGGGGATGTGTTTGCCTCGACTTCATCTCATTTTTTCTAAATTTAGCTTTGATTTATACTAGAGAGGGATACTGTCCCAAAAAAAAACTCATGATTTCATTTATTTTCCTTAATACGAATTTCCGCAAAATTTTGTATTTTCTGAAAATTTTTAATGGTAAGCGCGATTAGGCCTATGCTGCAAGCCAGTAAGTCGAGTACAATTATAAGTCTAGGCACGAAGCTCCTGCAAGCAAATATGCTGTTTCCATAAAATCGAATTTACTGTCTCAGAAAGCTGTGTAGGTGTAGGTATTGTTTTGTCGCCTGCCTGTTCAGGCTTGTCCAATTACCAGCATCTTCTTCAAGCGAGAATCCCCTAAAAGCCCAAAAGGGGGAAGGCCCTTTCCTTAGTGCCTAGGACTCTTTAAACTTTGTATTGGCACTCTAGGCTAATTGAACACCCCCGCCGTTTTGATGTCGTAAGTGGGTTCGTATTAGCGAACACGAACCCACTTACGAGATTGCAACCCGGGGCTTTGAATTAGCGTACGGGTATCAACCCAAACTTTCAGCGTACTAGAGGCCAAGGCAGGGCCGTCCCATTGAAATCTTAAGGCAGATCTATTCTTTAAAGGATATTTGTAATAGGGAAAGCCTGACAGCGAAAGACGAATAGCTCCCCCACAAATATTGAAGAGCCTTTCTGTCAGCTACAAAATAATTTTAGGGCTATGTTTTAAGCTGCATAACTTTTCAACAAATCGCTTGAGCTAAAGACTTATTGAACTCTTCTAACAAAAAAATTCGCAGATAAATGGGGAAGCACTTTTTCGTGAGATCTGGTTTTCTTGCACCAAGGTACGGTAAAATCAATATTATTGTATACCGAAGTGCGTCCAAATTTTGGATTTTGGCAAAGAGAAAGCTCCCGCGATTAAGCGATCAAAAATGACCCCATATTATAATATTGGGTCATTTTTGATCGCTTAATCCCGGGGCTTT
>JACDDG010000018.1 GCA_013817115.1 Parachlamydiaceae bacterium
GGTTTTAAATGGGCCATCGGCCCATTTTAAACCACCGCGCGACTAGCAATTTGGGATACTAGAATGCATTAATTGGCTTTATTCGAACCTTCTCGACAGACCGGTCATTTGAACTCAACACCTCCATCTCAAAGGTGTCGTGATGTATGACAAATCCTTTAGAAGGGATCGAGCCTGTGCAATGGTAGATATATCCACCGATTGTATCGTAATCTCCCTCTTGCGGGATTTCAATGCCCAATCTTTCTTCAGCATCTAATATACTTAGGCTTGCATCTACAGTCCACGTATGATCGGGATCTTCTTTAATGAGTTGCTCAACTTGATCGTATTCATCTGCAATATCGCCGACGATTGCTTCGAGTATATCTTCAATGCTAACTAACCCTTCTGTTCCTCCGTACTCATCGACGACGATCGCTAAATGCACTTGCTGCTTGCGGAACTCTTGTAAAAGGTTGGAAATTTTTTTCGTTTCAGGAGTAAATAATGCAGGCTTACTGATTGATTCAACGGTAGTTTCAAGAATTGCTGTATCGTTATTGTTTCTTGCGTATTGCATGTACTTGCTGAGAACGTCTTTATACATTAGAATACCAACAATATTGTCGACAGTATTCTTGTAAATAGGAATGCGACTGTATCCTTCTTCCCCTAGCTGCTCAACAGCATCCTTAATCGAAGTGTCGGCAGGTAAACTAAAAATTCGAATTCGAGGAACCATTACCTCACGTACAACTCGATCTCTAAAATTTAATACAGACTCAATTAATTGCATGTCATGTGAGCTAATGTCAGGACTGAGTTCAGCTTTATGAATAATCTCGATAATCTCTTGCTTTGCTTGTGTTGTTGGTTCTTGGAAATGATCAAAGTAGATTGTGCGAGAAAGTGACTGGGACAATTTTAGAAAAATAAAAGCAAGGGGGAAAGAGAGAAACATGTAAAGCGAGGCAAGGGGGGCGCATAGTCTAATAGCATTTTCAGGCATCTTTGTTCCGAAAATTCGGGGTAAAAAGTCTCCTAGGATAAATCCAGTAACAATAAATCCAAGGATGCTGAGAGTTATCCAAAAGATTGCAAATTCTTCTTGCGGCAGTGCGTCCAAGAAAAGCGAAGTATGAGATAAAAATAAGAAAGCGAAAAAAGCATAGCAAAAGCGAGTCACGTTCTGCGCGCATATTGTAGCAAAGAAAATTCCTTCAAACTCGTGTTTTGGAAAGAACATCATATGAAAGGAGCGATATAGAAAAAAGTGCTGTAAAGCTTCAAATTGTCTTTTGGATTCATAGCGATGTAGTCGACGCAAGGCTGTACTCAGGGCAGTCAGCAAAAAAGTCCCTACAAGAAAAAAAAGCGTCAGAAAGAAAAGAATGATAAGTAACAAGCTAGCTCCTTAGTTATACCTGCGCCGAGATGGCAAATTTTAACTTTTATGCATGTCAAGGTTCGTTCATTTCTTCTGGGTTAGCAGAAGTTTACGCTCGCGAAGGTTTTCCATATGAAAATGCTCACGTTCACGCATCTTAATGCAATCCCCTTCGGCTATGTCATCGAACCCTAAAAGATGCATAAGGCCATGCACAACATAAAGAGTAATTTCTTCATACAAGACGCCACCATGCTTTTTGACATAGTCAAAAGCAATTTCTGGGCAGACAAAGACCTCTCCTAATACACTATAAGGACTCCCACACTCGCTGTCAATTGGAAAGGAAATACAGTCTGTAACTGAAGGGTCATCGAAATACTCTGCGTGCAGAGAGCATATCCTCTTAGTTCCTACAAAGTGTACTGTGACTTCGTGACAAGTGTGTCCTTGAGCGCGAATCACTTCTTTTGTGAGAACTTCAACGGCTTTAATGTCGATAGGATAACGTTTTTGGGTATTATAGACGTGGACTTCCACTATTTGGCTTTGGTTAAATCTTAGAGAATGATTTTTATAGAAAAACCCAGCTTTCGCTTTAACCCTCAAAAGGGGTTTTACGAAAGCTGGGCTTTTACAATGGCATCCCTACAAGTAGGGTGAATAATCAATTCACAGGGGTCTTAGGAAGGCCTGTAACGCGAGAATTTTTAGCCGAATTCCATCGTCCTAGTTTTTTGAGAACTTCAATGCGTTCAAAGCGCTTAAGAACATTGCGCTTTTTGGCAGTCTTGCTTGACTTGCCAAAACTTGGATGTTGAGACATAGATTTACCTTATTTAATTTTTGGGATAAACGCCAATCCAGCAAGATCACCGGTTACGGCATTAGAATGTTCTTTATAACCGTTTGGCAATTTGTCAGCTATTGGACCAGTTTTCTTTACTAAGCGTGCTTGGCGCTTACGTGGTGACTGTCCGCGGCGTTCGTTTTGTTTGCTAATCCGTACCATGTTTCTTTACTCCTCATAAAGCTAATTACTGCTGGCCACTCTCGCGGTCGTTGTGTGCATAAGAGGTAGGCCTCTTTTTTGCCTTAATTACAACCTTTTCATTTACGATATTTCTTAATTATATCGCTTCATTCATATGATGGCAACTGTTAATTTTCGGTCTTAGTTTTGCCAATTTTACAGCATGCTACAGATGTACAACTTTCTTGTCGTAGGAGCCAGAGAAAAAGGACTAAACTAGCCAAAACGATGATCCCATTGGGGAAAAAGTTATGCGTTATAAAGAGCCTATAGCTGAAAAAAGATGCCATTAATGCAGTTAGTGCGAGGGTCGCGTAACCCGCGATGCGTCCTTTTTGCAAGCCCAAAAAAGCAAAAATAAGGGCCGTAACTGTTCCCATGATAAGTGACATGTTGCTGCCGGCTTTGAAATAACCTATGGCGCCGCCGATAAGGAGCAGCAGGGCGTAGAGTCCCATCGCGATGTTCATAAAACCTCTAATGATTAAATTGTTCGTTTAAAAAATTCTGCATCATTTGCCATGAGCGTTTTGCTGTGACAGGCTCATAAATAAGTCCATGTTTCGTGTCGTTGACTTCTGGGTTCATAAATGCATGCGCTGCTAAACCGTGAATCACCAGTTGCCAGTCTGCATTGGCGGTTGAAAACTCTTTCTCTATATTGACAAGATCTTCTTGTGAAACCATAGGGTCTTTGTATCCATGCAGTAATAAAATAGCACCTTTTAAAGGTAATTTGGGAGGTTCAAGCTGAGCTGTTATGTCTCCGAGTTTACTTCCCAGAACCCCATGAAATGAAACTGCACCACGTAGATCTTCACCACTTCTAAAAAGTTCGATAGCTGCAAGTCCTCCAAAACAGAAACCGATAACGGAAATTTTGGTGGGATCAACTTCAGGATGATTCTTTATTTCCGTATAGGCCGCAACCATGCGTCGTCGAAGTTCTTTACGGTCAAGGAAAAGGGGTTGCATTAGGTTTCCGGCTTGTTCAGCGGTTGCTGCAGTGCGTCCTTCTCCATAAATGTCCGCTGCAAATCCCACATATCCAAGCTTTGCTAATTCATCTGCTTTATCGCGTGCGAACTGATCTTGGCCCATCCACGCATGTGCTACGATGACAGCTGGACGCTTTTTTGCGTCTGTTGTGGAAGATTCTTCCCTGGCCAGATAGCCATGACAAGTCAAATCTCCAACACGATATTTTATATTTTCTGTCTTCATAAAGTGAAAGATCCTTTTTGTAGAATTGTAGACAATTTTATTAGATTGGCACAAACAAAATTTTAGTTTGGGTAAAAGAAGAGGTGTATTTAAAAGAGCCACGATCGCATCAAGTAAAAAGTGAAGGCTTGCAACAGTGCTTGCAGAGATGCTATGTGTTTGGGGAGGATGGGAAAATTAAATTCTTGAGATCCGGCTGATCAGTGCCCTGGGACAGGGCACTGACACTGACCAGTGAAATTACTTACTACGCAGTAGCCGGGCTTTTTTTAATGTCTTCCAGCTTATACATGAGAACTCCTAAAGCCATTCCACCAATAAGTGGAGTTGCATACAAGATGCTTGGCAGTTTAATGATGCTGTAATAGATCAGGACTCCACAGCATACAAAAGCAAGCAAGGTGAAAAGTATATGGGCAATTTTTTTCTGCTTCCAATAAACACCCAACACGGAAATTAGCGTCAAAGATAAAGCAGTTAAAATACCTAAACCTGTTAACGCGAACAGCACTTCAACGTCTTGGATAAAAGTAATCATTGCGAAAAGTGCTATTCCGTAGAATAGCGCCACGTTGTATGGGCGTTGGTAACGGTTAACATTAGTTAAAGCTTTATGGCCCAAAAATAACTTCTTGCTGGCTAACTGATTAAGGTTAGTGATGTTAGCAAGTGAAGCTCCCAAGATCGAATTGGCCCAACTTAGCAAGATCGCACAGGCAATCGCTAGTTGAAAAGCTGATTCAAAACTCGGAGTTAACCCTAAAAAGCGAGGAAATTCAATTGCTCCAAAAGTAGCCAAGTTCTCAGCACCCATAATATACAGCACGCCTAGGTGAAACAAGAAGTACAGCGAAACAGTGATGAAAAATCCAGTCATGATAACCGAACCTACTTTCTGAGGTCCATCTTTTAAAAGACCGCCAATACTGCAGCATGTTTCAAATCCCCAGTAAGAAAAAAGCACTGTTGAAGCTGTCAAACCAATATTTCTTAAAGATGAAAGTTCAAAAGTCATGTCTTTATTGAAATAGAAAAACAAAAGACCAATGGCCATTATAAGGGGCGTGATTTTCAACAGAGTTCCAATACTTTGAATTCGACTTAGCTTTTCTACGGGAATAAGGTTAATCGAAACATAGAAGGCAACAAGAATGAAATTGAAAACGAATGGGTATTCATGAAAAAATTGAATCCCACTATTTTTGATGATTCCATCGCGTAAAACTGTCGATAAACTAGCGGCTGTTCCCATGTAACCTAAGAAAAATCCCCATTGTGCAATGAAGCCGGCTAACGGAGAAATACCATCCGCACAATAGTTATAAAAGCCACCTTCACCAGGGAATAGTTGTCCTGCTTTGGAAATACACCAGACGACCGGAAAAAGAAGTAAACCAATAAGTGGCCATCCCATGAAGCTAATGCTATCGGCTGTGGCAGTCATTGGGCCAACAGCGTACAGGATTCCAGCTCCCACCATGATATTAATACTCATCAGTACGGCGGCGAAGTAGGAGATTTTGCCTTGGCTTGCTTCGGTCATAGGTGAAATCCTTTGTTAAAACAAATTTAATATACTTAATTGTAGCAAAGTAGACTTTTCCACGCAAGCTATTAATTAAAATTTTGGCTAAGAGCATTTTTGTGATCAGCTTTTAACTTTTCACTATTAATACTTAAAAAACCTTTTTTCTTGTTTCCCTTGGCCAATACCTTAAAGTTCTCTCAGATCTTCTAAGGTGAAAGTAAATCCTTATTTTTTACCTTTAAAATTTGAGGTAATAATATCGTAAAAGTGCTTCCTTTATTTACGTTGCTAGAAACAGTAATTTCACCCCCCATCAAAGTACAGAATCTCTTAGTCAAATACAATCCCAAACCTGTTCCTTCTGGAGAAGTAGTCGAATTTATCTGGCTAAACATCTGAAATAATTTATTCAAGTTCTCTTTTTTAATGCCCACCCCTGTATCTATCACTTCAAATTTGACCCATCTTGTTTGATCTCGTAAGAAGTATGAAACCTTAAGGCTTACGGTTCCATTCATGGTGAATTTGCAGGAATTTCCGATTAGATTCAATAAACACTCTATTAGTTTCGTTGCATCGGTGTAAATTTCAACGGTTTTTGGGGGGGAATCAAGCACAAAGGTATTAAATTTTTTAACTGCTAATGGTGTTGCCATGATTTCAATCTCATTCAACAACTCTATCAAATCAACACTGCTTAAGAAAAGTTCCATTTTCCCTGCTTCAATCTTAGAAATATCTAGTACGTTATTAATGAGAGATAGCAAATGCTTTCCTGACATTTTTATTTTTTCAAGATCAGGAATAAATTCCACGATTCTTTTTTCCTTTATTTCTTCTGACAACAATTCACTGTAGCCAATGATGGTATTCAAGGGTGTGCGTAATTCATGACTGATGTTCGTCAAAAACTCAGACTTTGCATTGTTGGCATGGATGATATTTCTGTTGGCGAATTCTAATTCACTAAGAGCTAGATTTAGATCTTTAGTCCTTTCAATGACTCGATTTTCTACTTCTTCATAGGCTCTTTCTTTTTCCTGTAAAAGACTAGATATTATTAAAAGAGGTACAAAGATGACCCCCATGAAAGACTGCACTAAAAAAAGTGGATTTATAAGTGTAGTTTCTCCGAGGCCTGTATTGTTATTAATGGCGCCGTAGATGGTGAATCCGGAGATCAATAATGCAGATAACATACCTAATTGCTGTCCAAAACGCATTGTTGCCCATATTGGAAAGGGGAGAAGCAAATACGCTACAGGATATTTTTTAAAATATATTAAGCAAGCTACAATTTGTAAGAATACAATAAATAATAACAGCTCCAGCCACAAAAGAAAGTTAAATTTAGGCAGAGATTTCCGATACCACGCCATAATTACGGGAGTAAAAATCAGGGTGCCCATGGAATCCCCCAGCCAGAAAGTAAAAAGCGTGTAAGTGTAATTGACTGAAAAAATCGAAAATAATTTAAGATCTGTGATCCCAATGATTGGGCTGATAAGACAGGATAGCAACGAAGAAAAAATAATAAAGACGATAGCGTTTCTAGAAGATTCAAATGGATTGTTTGATCCTGTTAACTTTTTTAAAACGTAAGCTCCTGCAAAAGCTTGCAAAACTACACCAACACCAAGTATGGCAGATACAGGGTAACTGGGGATTGAGCCGAATAAAGTTCCTAGCCAGATTGCAGGCCATACCCAGTATCCTCTCCACAAAACGGCAGATAAGGCGATGCCTGCTGGGGGCCACACAGGGGATATGATGTCAGGTGGAATTGCTAACATTAAGCCTAATTTAGCTGCAGCAATGAACGCAATGGTAAGAGCAATCAGGAATAAAAAGTCGTTAAGATTATATTTTAACCAAATTGGATGGGTTGAGGTTAAGATCGTGCTGTGATTTAAGTTTGAGTTGTTCTCTGTTGACATAGTCATAAATTATCCTTTCGGAGCGCAATATAATAAAAGTTCATACTAGGGGGCGACTCTAAAAAAAACAATATTTTTAATGAAATTAAGCCTTTTAAACGCATAGCAGCGGAGACTCAGCGGCAGGTAGGAACTGCATGAAGTTGTGTGAGGTTAAAAAGTTATCTTTCGGAATACATAAAGTTTTATTCAACACAAAGGCACAAAGACACAAAGAGTTGAACACTTAAAACTTTCAAAAAGATATTTAAATGGAAAAAGCTTTGTGTCTTTGTGCCTTTGTGTTAAATAAAACTTTATTCATTATCGAAGTTAATCCCACTTGCCCGTCTCTTCGCTTCCCTTCTCGTAATTGGCTTTATGTTTAGAATATTTAGCGATCGCTTTCCATAGATGCGTGCCATCCCAGGATTGACGTTGGCCATACAAAGCTGTATTAAGGTCGTTAATAGCCTCTTGCAAAGGCGATGTAACAAAATTCTTAATCTGCGCAAGATTAAAAATTTCATAGTCAGGAAATTGAATTTTTGCCCACGCCAAAATATAAGTTTCAGCCTGTTTAGCATCTTTATTATAACAAGCTTGCTTTATTAACGACTTCAAATTCCTATTCGAAAAGGTTCGAGTATCGTTGTCGACATTTACATCAGTATCAGCCCTTTTGCCAAAGGCTCTTTTGCATATAGTTCTAAGTAAAATAAAGACCCAAATCAAATTTAACCCAATTGAACCCCATACCCATGTTGGCAGAATGGTTGAAAATCTTTCTAATAAATTGTCGCTTCCGACTTTATCCAAATTCTCATTTGATTTAAGGGAATTGGCAAATTGTGGATTAGCCAGGTGCGATTGAGTAACTTGATTCGCTTGATCAGCCATCGCAACCAATTCCTCTTTAACTTGAATTGCTCTGCTAGGTAAAGTTGCAACGCGCATTTGGTTAGTCTTAAGATCCCACCACTTGAGAGATATTTCCGGCAAGATAAGCTCACCAGGTTTTGTTGCAATCAAGGCTGTTTTGATTTTACGAACACCCGTAAATCCTTTAGCTGTCGTATTGTTCGTAATTTCAGGCTTATCATTATAGTGCTTTACATTTATCGGTAAATTTAAAGCGATTTCCGGAATTTGATTCCCTAAACAACCTTCAGCAGCTAATGTAAGTGTCCAAGTAATCGGTTCGCCAACATTTATTTTGTTGGGATCAGCAGACCATTCTTCTATCAACTTTAGATCTTGCGCTGCAAACCAATTACTTTTATTAAAAGGAGCTGGTATATCCATCACAGTAACTTTTTCGGAATCTGAAGAAATACGTTTAAATTCTGTTTGAAGGTTAAAAAAGGCACTTCCGCCTTTAATGACTTGCCCTTCGAAGACTATAGGGGAAAAGCGTAGTTCGCCGGAATGCTGAGGAAAAACAGCGTATTTGCGTTCCAGAGCTATAAAACGCATGCCATTGGGATGAATGTATTCGTATTGCTTATCTTTTTCTAGGAGCTCAACGATTGCGTCGGGATCACTTAAACTAACTTCTGAAAGTGTAGCCTCGGCTAAGTTCACCGAGCGATAAAGACGTATAGTGTAGATAAGTTGAGTTAGCGGATAAACGGCCTCTTTAGGCGAAAGTTCTATTTCTAGGAAAAGTGTGTTGTCGGGTTTTGAGGCAGTAGCATTTGTGACTTCAATGAATTTAGACTGAGATAAGTCTTGTCCGAATGCAATTGAAGGAATGGATATACGGCCGGTAAGCTTAGGTCTTAAAACTAATTTATAGTGGGTTTCATTAGTGAATTTGCCTTTGCTATACCCTGTCATAAAATTTTGTGAAGAAGATATAATTTTGAAATCACGCTGAAGAGGGGAGAAATCCGGTTCTCCTTTAATAGGTTCTCTCGAAGAAAAATCCGCTGTGAAAGCCTCGTCAACCCCTATAGTCGCTCTGTCAAGCGTTAGAGTAACGTCGGCATCTAACAGGGAAAAAGAGCAGAGAGCGCCGAGGATAAAAATGTAAAGTCGTGTACTCATGGAGCTGTGCCTCCCTTCTTATATTGATAAAGAAATTTACGACGAAGTAACCCACCCGGATCGTCAGGAATGCGCTGAAGCCATTGTTCATCAATTTTTCTTTGTTGCTCTTCAGGAGTCATCTCTTCTTGAACGGAAACTTCTTGGGCTGGTACTTCTCTCTTCTCTGGGGGTTGCTCTTGCTTCTCTATTTTTTTGTCAACTTGGTCACGGTATTGTTTTTGTAATTCTTCTGTAGGCGTTTCTTTCTCTTCAGTCCCGGAATTTTGAGTTCTACTCTTGTCCCGATGATCTTGAGAATCCCGTTGTGATTTAGCGGAAGATTTTTGCTGTTCTGAACCTTTTTCTTGTTCTTTCTGCTCTTTATCAGAACTAGAACTAGATTCTTCTTCACTATTTCTTTTTTCTAAATCCTGACCTTTTTTATCTTTTGGCTGTTGATTTTTTGAATCATTTTGCCCCGATGAGTCCTCATTTTGAGGCTCGTCATCTTTTTGATCTTGGGATTGCCCCTCTTGATTTTGATCTGGCTTTTGCTTTTCGTTCTGATCTTTTTTCTGATCTTTGTTTTCTTTATTGTCTTTGTTGTCTTTATTCTGTTTATTCTGATCGTTTTGTTGTTTTTGGAAATCTTCAATCAGATTTTTATTATAAAGTGCATCTTCATGATCAGGTTGCTTCTCTAAGACTTCATTGTAAGCCTTGAGGGCAGCTTCAAGGTCACCTTGCTTGGCTTTTGCTGTGCCATAGTTATACAAGCCCTCTGGGGTTGCATCGTGTTCAAGCAAATTAGCCGAGGTCTCGTAATCTTCTAACTTATAGTTTGTTGCTGCTAACCAGGCTGGATCTTGAAATTTCTCTTTAGCTTCCTGATAGCTTTCTTGGTGGAAGAGCTGTTCGGCTTGTTGATCAGAAGTGTACCACAAAGAATTCCAGCTAAGTGCTTGCAGCGTCTGAGGAATAATAAACATTGCAATAACCACTACACCACGACGAAAAAGAAGTGAAGCGAAAGGCAAGGCTAGCAGGACAAACAGGTATCCATGATCGTGCCATTGAGTTTGCGGGCTTTGGATCTCTTCTTGCGAATGAAGCTGATGAGCATTAACCAAATGATCACTTATTGCTTGAATGTCACTATCATCTACACTAATCTTAACATATTTTCCGTGGCTTGATTTTGCTAAGTAATTCAAATTTTCGTTAGCGAGTTTGGTGAGGATCATAGCACCTTTAGAATTGGTCATGAATCCGCCGCTGGGTTTTGGAATAGGAACACTTTCATCAGTCCCCACGCCTAATATCGAAACTGTAACCTCCTTCAGAACCACTTCTTTAAGTGCTTTGTCCATTTCCTCGTTGGATAATTCAGAAGTTACTAGCAAGATGGACCCTCCTGAAATTCCCGCTTGAGAAAGCAAGTCACTTGCTTTGGAAATGGCCTTGCTCACACGATGGCCTTTCGCTGGCATTATGGATGTGTCTAGGGCGGGGAGCAGGGCCTTTATCGTTTCGAGATCGTCTGTAAGAGGGGTCACAATATAGGGATCCTCTGAAAATACGATCAATGCTGTTTGTCCATCTTTGTGCAAGCCTAAAAAGTCATTTATTTTATAGAGGGCTCTCTTTAAGCGAGAGGGTTTAATGTCGCCGGCATCCATTGATGGTGATAAATCTAACGCGATCACCAGGCCCGATTTTGATTTAAAGAGCATTTGAGGTAACATTTCCCAAACGGGGCCCGCCAAAGCAAAAGTGAGCAAAGAAAGGGTTAAGGCTATTAACAAATAAGAACGATCTCTTTGTTTAGTTTTTCCGGCAAGAATGTAAGGAAGAAGCTCTTTTGAACAAATTTTATTCCAAATACTCTCTGAGCGTTTGCTGCGCACCATCAGCCATAGAAGTCCCAGAAGCGGAATAAGAAACCAAAATAGGGCAGGGCGTAAAAAATGGAAATCATTCATTTTAGCCTCATTGTTGCAAACTTTCTAATGGACCATTCGTAAAACATTAGCACACCCAAGGCTAACAAGGCTGCTGCTAAGGGCCATTTATACATTTCTATGCTTGGGCGGTAAGACTGGTTGGCTTCTTCACGGGTTTCTAATTGATCGATATGATGATAAATTTTTACCAATTCGTCTGTGTTGTACGCTCTGAAGTATTTTCCTCCCGTTTTTTCGGAGATCAATTTTAGAGTTTTTTCATCAATTTCAGCTGACGGTAGCGTCATCTGTCCTAGCGCCGTCTGGACTTGCTGGTGTTTTGATCCAATAGCTACTGTGTGAATTTTTAAATTTTCATGCGCTGCCAGTTCTGCAGCTTTCTCAGGCATGAGCTCGCCCGCATTGTTATTCCCGTCAGTAATTAAAATTAGGACCCTGCTGGCCTGAGGGGTATCGCGCAATTGTTTTATCGCAAGTCCAATGGCATCTCCCATCGCCGTTTCAGTTCCTGCCAAGCCAATGACTGTTTCATCCAAGAGTTGTTTGACTGTAGCAAGATCGAACGTTAAGGGTGTTTGTAAATAGGCCTGAGAGCCAAATAATATGAGGCCAATTCGATCGCCTTTGCGCCGGTCAATAAAGTCACTTGCAATAACCTTAACAGCAGTTAAACGGTCGGAAAGTTTACCTTTAACTTTAAAATCTTTGATCTGCATGCTACCGGACAAGTCGACGGCCAACATAATATCTCGACCGCTTTGGGGCAATTCGACTACGTTTCCTATCCATTGAGGTCTTGCTGCAGATGCGATTAAAGCTAGCCAAATAAGAAAAAGAAAAATGATTTTCAGAGGAGGAGACAATGCTTTACTTGTTCGCTGTTGAAAAATAGCAAAATCACTCATTTCAGGCACGCATAAAGACGCAGACTCATTCAGTTGAACAGGTGGTACTACCTTGTAGATGAACCACGGAAAAAATATTAAAAGGAATATGTAAGGCCAAGCAAATTCAATCACAAGCGATCCACCCATTTATGGCAAAGTTGAATAAATTGAACGACATCATCCTTTTCCACAAAGCGTTGGTAAGGACCTTTTAGTAAAATTTGGCCACTTCCTTGGCTAAATTCAGGAGTGTCTAGCGACTGATCTAAAAAAGTAAGCCACGCAGTGCCGGTAACGCCGGCAATGGGTTCAGGGTGGTTTTGGCAAAGAACAATTCGTCGCAAAAAAATCGATAATTCACTCAGGCAAAGTGTCGCATTTCCGTTGCTCTGAAACATCTGTTCGATGCTGCTAAGCTGTTTTCGAGCCTGCTTTTTCAGGGTGGGTTTTAAATAGCTTTTGATGAGGAAGAAAGCCAAAGCAAGCATGAACAGTATTACCAAAAGCAAAATCCACCACCCAACAGCAGGCGGCCACCATGAAATCGAAGTGGGTAAGTGAATGTCTCGTAACGGTAGTTCTGGTATAGAATTGTTCAAGTCCACACCTATTTATAAAAATGTTGTTTTAAAACTTCAAAACAGTCTTCTTGCGTACTGCATTCAATAAAATGAATGTGTCGATGGCTTGAGAGAGCTTTGACTTTATCTTTCCGAAGGGCAAATTGATTTTGATAATTCAGCAAGTTTTGTTTGTCGAAAGTATTTAACTGAAGCTCTGCATTTCCATCAGTAACAGGAAAAAAACCGTTTTTTGGTAGCATTTCTTCCAAAGGGTCAAAAAGGAAGCATAAGCACAAGTCACAATGTCTGGCGATTTGAATGAGTTGATCTTCAGCTTGTTGAGTCAAGTTGCGGAAATCGCTGATCACAAAGATTAGGCTTCCTGGATTAGCCACTTGAGTTAAGCCCGAAATGGCGTGAGTCATAGTGGTTGAGTTAGTGTTAGATTTAGGTCTCTTTGTAATAGTGGTTTTTTCAGCCAAGGCTTGTAAGAGGGGGAGTAAGCCTCTTTTGCCGAGCTTTGGTCTAAATTCAACATGAGAGGTGTCGTCAAAAATCATTCCTCCCAATCGATTGCCAGCTTGAAAGGTGTTCCACGAAATATATCCGCTCAAAAGAGAAGCTTGGACAGATTTAAACGACCCTTGAGTGGCAAAGTGCATGGGTGTTCGCATATCAAGGCAAAGCAATACTTCTCGTTCTTTCTCGACTGTAAATAACTTTGTATGAGCTTTTCCAGTGCGTGCTGTCACGCGCCAATCAATATTGCGGATATCATCCCCGGATTGATAAAGCCGGCTTTCAGCGAATTCCATGCCGCGGCCCAAGAAGCGCGACAAATTTTGTCCTCCCTGAGAGCGTCCAAAGCGCAACGCTGTCAACGAGAGTTGTCTAGCGCTATTTTCTAGCTGTAGCAATTCCGGAAGGGTAACAGAGACACACTGCTCACCTGTACGTTTTGTGTTTGCAATGCCAGTCATTTTATGGCACCGGGACTCTGGCAATGAGTTCGTCGATGCATCGATCAGGAGTTACCCCTGCAGCTTCAGCGCGGTAAGATAAAATGATACGATGCCTAAGAATATCATGAGCTAAGGCTTGCACATGTTCCGGGCCGACAAAGTCAGCTCCTTGCAGAAAAGCCAGAGCTTTGGCAGCACGGGCTAAACCGATACTTGCGCGGGGGCTAGCTCCGAACTGAATCCAATCTGCAAATTCCTTGCCATATTTGCCTGGATTACGAGTGGCTAAAACAAGCTGGACGATATATTCCTGAATGTTTTTAGCCATGTAAATATCTAATACAGCTTGGCGTGCATCAAAAAGTTCATCCTGAGTTAATTTCCGCACGCAGATAGGAAGTTCCTTTGAACCACTGCCGGCTTCGGCTAAGACTAGATTAAGGATGTCAATTTCGCGTTTTGGATCGGGATACCCGACATTGACTTTTAAAAGAAAGCGGTCGAGTTGAGCTTCAGGTAGCGGGTAGGTGCCTTCTTGTTCAATAGGATTTTGAGTGGCCATGACAAGAAAAAACTTTGGCAGTTGGTACGTTTTTTTGCCGACAGTAATTTGTTGTTCAGCCATAGCTTCTAGAAGAGCAGATTGGACTTTGGCAGGAGCTCGATTAATTTCATCGGCAAGGATAAGATTGTGAAACAACGGCCCTTGTTGAAATTCGAAACTGCCCGTTTCCATCCGATATATTTCGGTGCCCGTTAAATCTGCAGGAAGAAGATCGGGGGTAAACTGCACGCGATGAAAACTGCTTTGGATGCCAGAGCTGAGAGCTTTAATGGCGCGAGTTTTGGCAAGTCCAGGAGCTCCTTCTACAAGGAGATGTCCATCGGCAAGAATAGCAATGATCAATCGATTGACCAGTTCTTCTTGGCCCATGACTAATTTGTTTAGAAAAGAAATTAGATCTTGGAATTGGGCTAGCAGTTCTTGATTCTTTTGGCTTTTGCTATCATGGACTGCATGGCTTAATTCATTCAATTTCAAGTGAGTTTTGATCATTTATTCACCTTCAAGTTGATACGGAATGTAAG
>JACDDG010000344.1 GCA_013817115.1 Parachlamydiaceae bacterium
GAAGTGACCCCATATTTCAAATATTGGGTCACTTCCGATCGTTCAACCGCGGGAGCTTTCGCGCAGCAAAAAACCTCAATTTGTGCCCGCGCGCAGTATAACGGTAACAGAACGGAAAACTTTAAGCATCTAAACAAACTAAGATTTGCAGCTATTTTTGTGCCTTTGTGTCCCCTAATTAACAAATTTCAAGTCATTGATAATGAATGGCTTACAAAGCTGAAATTTTTTAATTCCAGATAGGGGGACCGAAGGTTCTGACTCGCTCTGTGTTTAATTGCCTTAAAACAATTCAACACAGAGACACAAAGGCACAAAGATCGGAAATAACTCAAAGCTTTTAAACAAGCTAGAGATCTTGTTTTTAAGAGAAAGGCTTAGGGTTGCTTTAGCTGGACGAAATTAAACAATAATCTTTTAGTTTAGCGCATTAACTATAGGTTTAGGAAGTTGAAAAACGACATCTTCAGTAATATAAACCACATCTTCTACATCTTCAACACCAAGGTCAACCAATCTTTGAATGCATTTTTGTACGATTTCTTCCGGTGTCGAAGCTCCAGCGGTAAGCCCGATAGTTTTAATACCCTCAAGCCATTTTGGGTCGATCTCAGCTTCATTATTGATTAGATACGAAGCTACGCCACGACGTGAAGCCATTTCGCGCAATCGATTTGAATTTGAACTGGTAGGATCGCCAACGACTAGAACGAGTTCTGTAACATCTGTAATTTCGCGTAAAGCAAGCTGTCGGTTGGTGGTGGCGTAACAGATTGAAGAGCTTGGCAGGGTAGCGATGGATGGGTATTTAGCGATCAAGGCGTCGGTGATCTCTTTAACATCATCAAGGCTAAGTGTTGTCTGAGTGATGTAAAATAATTTAACGTCTTGGCTGAAAGATAAAGCTGCAACATCTTCGATTGATTCGACAATAGTTGTCACTTCGGGAGCTTCTCCGGCTGTGCCTATGATCTCGACATGGTTACGATGACCAATTAAGATAATTTGATATCCTTGAGCTGCAAAGCGTTTGACAGCTGAATGCACACGCGTGACAAGACCGCAGGTGGCATCAATTTCAATTAACTGACGAATTTTTGCTTCTTCTCGCACTGCCGGAGAGACTCCGTGGGCGGAATAAATCAATCTGGCGCCAATTGGAACGTCTTTGATCTCTTCGATAAAAATGGCACCTTTAGCCTTAAGATCTTCAACGACGTGCTTGTTATGTACTATTTCGTGCTTTACATAGATCGGTGCACCCCAGAGAGTTAATGCTTTTTCAACAGTTTCAATGGCGCGTTCAACTCCAGCACAAAAGCCTCGAGGTTTAGACAATAGCAGCTTCATTTTTTTCATTTTTATTCACCTAATCAATTTTTGGATGGAGTACACAAGTATAACTATTTTCTCAGAAAATCAATTAGAAAGCTACAGTTTTTGTTTCTTCTACTTTTGTAAGACCTTTTTGATACAAGAGCAATATGTTTCCAATTGCATAAACTTAGGAATTAAAGTGACCCAAGTTAAGCTGAGTCGGCACCTTAAAGATATACTGCCAACCCAAGTGTTATTTAGGAGACACAAAGACACAAAGACCGGAATAGCTTTAAGTTTTTAAACAAACTAAGATATGCAGCTATCTTTATGACTTTGTGCCTAGCTCCTAATTAACGAATTGCAGGCCGTTGATAATGAATGACTTACAAAGATGAAATTTTTTAATTCCCAATAAAGGGGTCGAAGGCTCTACTTCGCTCTGTGTTGAATTGTGATTACAGTTCAATTTCGAGTTTTCAAATATAAAAATAATTCAAATCATTGCCTTTTTTTGCGTCTTTGCGTCCATAGTTTTACGCATAAGTTTTTTGCGTCTCGGCGCATTTACGTTAACCTTCTGCGAAAACTTCTGCTAAAATCAAACCAAAATGGTATCTAATGGTGTTGATTCTGAACTAAACACCAACGCTAGTGGCATTCCTTCAAATGATTCTGAGAACCCTTGTAGATATTTTACATAATCTTCTGAACCACTTTGATCTTTTGGGGGTGGCTTTAAGCCTAAAAAGATCATATCAGCATTTTTTGAAAATTCTTTGATTAATTCAACCTTATCTTCTTTGGAATTTATGGCAACGTAAACCTCAGCATCTATCGGCAACCTTTTTTCAAGGCTAATCTGAGATAGTAGTTTCTGTTTCTCGTTACGGTCGATTTCATTAGAAGCAATTGCTTTTATACATAGCTTGGTGTGTTTGCGAGATTTGTTGCATTGAAGCATATAGGCTAGGACTAACATAAATTCAGAATTATTCTGGTGCTCATCATCCCACCAAACATGTAAATCTTTTGTCACGCCTTCTTCTAATTTTCCGGCTTCATTTAAAATAACAACATTGTTATGGCGACGGTAAGCAAGCCTCAATACATTCACGAATTCTATAGATTCATCCTCTTTTCGAATTCCTCCAAAAACTATGGTATTTGGTGCAAGGGGCCCCAGTCCATAATATTCGATCATGTTATGCATGCCCGTAGTAATTTTTTCAGCTTCTTTAATCTGTACTAATGCATGGATGTTATCTACTTTAAAATGAGAGTTTAAAGTCCTTGAAAGTTCTTTTCGCTTCGCTGATGTAACAGTTCCGGGTTCGATAAATGAAGCCATGGTCAGAAAGCCTTTACTTTGGCTGATTCCATGGGCAAATTGCAATAGCTCTGTTGAGTGCTGCGGTGTTGATTTCGTAAAAACTAGGAAATGCGGCCTCCAGGATTTTGACGGAAGATCAACATGCGCTAGCCTATAGATGGCAGAACGAGAAAAAAACAAAAGGAGTCCGTCACGAATATCTGACCAAGAAGACGTGTATTTTCTTTTCTTCACTAAAAAGTAGAGGCACCCTACAAGTATTAATGCAACTATAGCTGAACCCGCGTCTATCATGAGCATAGCCATGAGGCACAAGAATGCTCCGCTTATTGAAACAATCCAGTGAATGCGAAAACGTGGGCGCCAGCTAGGATTAGCAATTAAAGTTTCCATTCCGGCTGATAAATTGAGCATTCCGTAACAAATAAGTGAAACCATAGTCAGCAATGGAGCTAGAATATTGACACTGCCAAAATAAGTTCCAAATAAAGCGATCCCAAAAGTGGCAAGTGTTGCATTTCGGGGCTCTGACATAGCGCCAAATGTTTTGCCAAAGATTTTAGGAGCCATACCATCATCAGACATAGCTTGAAGAGTTCTAGGCGCGCCAAGAAGGCCTCCTAAAGCGCTTGATAGCGTACAACCCCAAATGCCAACAATAATTAATGAAGGAATGCTAGCAAGATCTTGCATAATTAGTGGATCTTGTACAAGGCGGTCTAGAGG
>JACDDG010000345.1 GCA_013817115.1 Parachlamydiaceae bacterium
TCGTTTTTGATCGCTTAATCCCAGGGCTTTCTCAAAGCCAAAAATCCAAAATTTGAACGCTCTTCGGTATATGCATTCAACTCAAAATCATAGAGGAAATAATGGATGAAATTTTAAACGAGTGGATCCAGCTTCGCATTGCTTTTTTTTTAGGCATATTTCTTTTAATTGCTTTATGCGAATTTTTTTTTCCAAAAAGAGCCAAAGCAAATGTGCCACAAAAAACTAGATGGATAAGTAATTTAAGCATTGTCATCATCGATAATTTCTTCATGCGTTTGATTTTGCCCCTCTTCGCCATCGAGATGGCATTTTTAGCTGAAAATTGGAAATGGGGAATTTTCAATCGATATGAAATCCCTTACGCATTAAATCTAATCTTAACTATTATCATTTTAGATTTAATTATTTATTTACAACATGTTATGTTTCATGTTGTACCCTTTTTTTGGAGAGCGCATCGAATGCATCATGCCGATTTGGATTTCGATGTCACAACCGGAATACGTTTTCATCCCATCGAAGTCATAATATCTATGGGGATTAAAATTGGCGTAGTTGCTTTAATTGGAGCTACTCCGATTGGAGTTTTGATTTTCGAAATTTTGCTTAACGCTACATCAATGTTTACACATTCCAATTTAAATCTCCCCATTTCAGTTGATCGCGTTTTACGAAGCATAATTGTCACTCCGGATATGCATAGGGTCCACCATTCCATAAAAGAACACGAAACAAATAGGAATTTTGGTTTTAGTTTTTCGATTTGGGATCGACTATTTGGAACCTATCTTAATCAACCATCAGAAGGCCATTTAAAAATGACTATAGGGATTAAGGATTTTCGGCATCCTAAGTATCTTAGGCTAGATTGGCTATTATTAATTCCATTTATTGGAAAAATAACTAATTATACTAGAAAAAATAGAGAAAAAAAAGAGTGACAGATGGAAGCACAATTTATCATAAAATACTCGAAGACTTTTCTGCGAGCGTTTTCAAATTTTCTCCTATAACTTCACTCCTCTCATCGCAAACGCACGTAGCGCCAACCGAAAATTAAAAAGAAAACCATAAACGGAGTCCATAGGGCATAAAAAGGATCTAGTAATTGTCTTCGTCCCAATACATGTGCAGCATCAATGATAATATAAATGCCAATTAATCCAAATAAACAGCCTGCATAAACGAGAAAAGTGGGAAATTGGCGAGAAAATCGCATGCAAAATGGTGCAGGAGCTAAAACAGCCAATAAACATAGCCAAGGAATGGCAAGTTTGCGGTGAAAAGTGGACAACATTCTCGCTTCCTTCTCACTCTGAGCATCATGATTCTCCGGAAGCTGTTTCCAGAGCTTTGTCAAAGGTAAATTTTCCGGTTGAACTAAAGTTTCCTTTAATCTTTTAGCGTCAAATTTTAGTTCCGGAAGAGAAATAAGATCATGAGATGCATTGACTACAAGTTCATCTTTGTCATTCCGCAACAAGCGATCGACAAAGTGGCCTTCAGGAGGCTTTGAGTAAGGAAATAATTGCTTAATTTTATAAATTTCATCGATAGAACGTACCCAATAAGCATCAAAAAAGAACTTTTGTTTTGTGTCATAGCTTTGAAAAAGTAAAGTAGAATTATCCTCTAAAATAACATGCTCTACAGAAAGAGGCGCGGACTTATTCTTCTTTTTTCCATCAATCTCATTAAAATATTTTAACTCCTTAGCCGCAGCCGGCAAAGTGTATTCCATGTTAAAATACATCAAAGCGGTAAAAAAAAGACCTAACATTAGAAATGGTCGCAAAAGTCGAGATGCTTTTATCCCACTCGCCATCATCGCTACAATTTCGTTATTATCATTCAATTTACACAGTGTTCGCGTCGTCCCCAAAACTATCGCAAAGGGGATCAGCACCTCACTGCGATTGATAAATTCGCAAAGATAATAAAGACAGAATGCATACCAAAAAGACGACTCACCCTTATGAAAACTCCTGCCATGATTCGTGTAATCGATCAGTATGTAAAGACCATAAAAACAAACCAGAAAGAGAAAAAATGTTTTTAACACTTCTTTGAGAAAATATCTTTCCCATATTTTAGTAAATAACATCTTATTCAACTCCCCTAACAGCTTTACGAACCAACCATAATGAAACAACAATCATTAGTACATGCGGGAGAAGATAAAACAACGCCGAGGCTTCCAAAAGTTGATCTACGCCTTTGCCGGAAAAATAAGCCGCCACATACAAAGCACTCAAAACCGTCACAAGTATTATTTTTTTCACAGATTGATTTCTACCAATACTCAAGCCTGAGGCTGCACCAAGCAAAGTAAACGTAAACACAGCCATTGCGACTGAAAAACGTCGCATCATTTCACTATAAATCCGATTTGTACTTCTTTGAATCTGTTTGATTTCACTTAAGGGTTTTTCTTCAGCTTTAGCTTTACCCAATAACTCATTCCCTTCATGTAATCTACACAACAATAAAGACAGCTTTAGGTGGTCATTATTTAAGGTCCAGACTTTGCGTTGAATCATTTGAGCAAAATCTTTTATAGCAGTGCTGCTTTCACCCATATTTTCAACAAGCATACGATCAGGCTCTTCATGATCTTTTGATAAAATGGACAAAATCGTTAATGATTGACCCTCGAAATCCATCGGAGAAGCCTGCAAATTTTTTGCTACCAGCAACTGGATGCGTCTGGTTTGTTTATTTGGCATTGCGACAATGCTATTAGAGGCCGACTCACCTAGTCGGGAAGGGCCTAGAGTATCAAAGTAGATTCCTCTCATTCTCATCAAATGTTTATTGCTCAATAGAAGTAATGGATTAATGGAACGTAATTCATTTTTAATTAGTGAAGTCGCTAAGTGAGAATCTGTAGCCAATTCGGAAACAACATAAAAATTTGCAATCGCTAAAAAACCTGCTGCGACTAATAAGGGAGTTAATATGGATTGCAAAGACAGTCCTGCAGCACGTAGCGCTGTCATCTCGTGATTCTTACACAAATATTTCACTAAGATAATGGAAGAAATTAGTGCTGAAATAGGAAGTGCTATGGGCAGAATGTAAGGAATCTGATAGAATGTAAAGTACAATATATATATGCCTTGCGGCCCTAAAGTTGCAAAATGAGCGATTTCTTCCAAGCGCAAGGTTAATAGCAATGCGATAAAAGCAAATGTACAAAAAAATAAAACTTTTAAATAATGCAAAAGCAAATAGCGCCATAAAATGGGCATCATCGTGCTTACCTTTTTTTATACCCTGCGCCTGTGTATACCGAAGTGCGTCCAAATTTTGGATTTTTGGCTTTGAGAAAGCCCCGGATTAAGCGATCAAAAACGACCCAATATTATAATAT
>JACDDG010000346.1 GCA_013817115.1 Parachlamydiaceae bacterium
AATTTTGAATTAAAATTATTATTTACATTTTCTCTTCCCCAAAATGACACTTTTTTAAAATTCTACCAATTTCCTCTCGGAAATTACATTCGCCCACAATTGCTGGTATACAATACAATCCTAAAAAAGATGAGTCTTGACTCTTTACTCTTAAGCATGTGATTATTTTATTTCCGTTGCCTAAGAATCAACCTCCACGTGCCCTAGAGTATCAATGAAATTTAAACCTTATTTAATTTCACTTTTAGCAACTGCAGTTCCCAACGCTTTAGGTTTTCTTGCTTTTCCACTATACGCTAAAGCCCTTGGAGCAGCAGACTACGGAACAGTAGCTTTACTCGAAGCTTACCAAGGGATCCTATCAATCCTATTATTTGTGGGAATGGGTACAGCTTTTTATGTTTTTTATAGCCATGCGAAAGAAGAACAGGAACAAAAGCAAATTTTCGCTTCTTCTTTCTTTTTTGGCCTATGGATTTTAGCTTTTGCACTTGGCGTCACTTCATTTTCACCTCAAATTTCTAATTTGCTTTTCCAAACGCATAGTACAGCCCCTTTTGTTGCCATTTATGCCTTTGCTCTTTTTTCCGACTACATGCTTACTTTAATAAATTCATATCTGCGCGTTGAAGGGAAAATTAGTTCGTTAGCCATCAATGCCATTTTTATTAGCCTCGTGCATCATGGATTAAGCTTTTACGTCGTAGTGATTCGTGGCGGAGACATCGCAGACTTTATCACTATCTTTATGATCACTAAATCGTCCGCGCTTTTGATTGTAGGCTATCACATCAAACGGCTTAATCTACCTATCAGCAGAAATTTTGTTTTTTTACCTCTCCTTTGGAAAATGTTACGTTTTGGAGCGCCTCTCATCCTAACAGCACTGACAGGCTGGGTACTATTGCTTTCAGATCGTTTATTTATTAACTACTATGTGACAATGACAGATGTAGGGATCTACGCCGTAGCTTATAAATTCGCCATGGGCCTTTGGATTGGAATTGTTCAACCCTTTATGACTGTTTGGGAACCTTCACTTTTTAAAGTCTTCCAAGCAAACGCGCAAGAGGGGTATTTAAAGCTAAAAAAAGACTTTACTTTATACCTAGGAGGCATTGTAATTCTTTTTAGTGCATTTATTCTATTTATTGGAAATATCTTAGAACTTATTTTTGCTCATTCGGAATATGCCCATGAAAATACGATCATCTATCTATTGACAGCCAGCTATTTTTTGATGGCAATTGGTGAAATGTGTGCGTCTGTTTGTAGGCTCAATAAAACCTCTAAGTTTGCATTGTGGGTGACTCTTGCAGTGATAAGTTCAAAAATAGCCTTAAATATCATCCTCATTCCCCGATATCTTTTAATCGGAGCAGCAGCCGGTTCTGTAATAGCCGAGTTGCTTGCACAAGTGATCATGGTGGGCTTTGCTATACATTTAATGAAGTCTTACAAATTCTTTTTTTCTGCTAAGAATGCAGCACTGTTTGTGCTATTTTGTGCAACAGAATGCTTTCTTTACGTTGCACCTGGCGCGACTTTGGTTATAAAAATTGCTTATTTCGCAGGGCTGCTGACTATCGCCGCAGGATTGATAATCAGCAAAATACGTGTAAGTGTAGATAGAGTTCCTCATCAAGAAAGTAGCTTCTTTTCAATGAAATTCAGTTTGTAGATTACTCATATAATTTCTTTTAATTAACCCATGCATGCATATATTCGCCGTGCTATTTAATGTATACCGAAGAGCGTGCAAATTTTGGACTTTTGGCTTTGAGAAAGCTCCGGGATTAAGCAATCAAAAACGACCCAATCTTATAATATGGGGCCACTTTTGCAAGACTCTTCCAAATCTTTCAAAAATGGGATTGCCATCTAGGGTTTGGAATCAAATCGAGAAGTTTACTAGACAAGCAGTCGGGGATTGTGCCGGAAGAGTTTGATTAATTGATTTTCCAATTTGGAGTTCCTCTTTCCTTTCAGGAAAGCGGTTCTCTTTGGCCTTTTAATGCTGCAACATCTTTAAAGAATGCTATTTCTGCTGAGTTTTAAACAAATAAAGTTTTAGTAGATCAAACAACCCTGAAGTTTTTGCCTTTGAGTATTACTCCAGCCTAATTATCTTGTTTAGGAGCTTTACAAAATTCTCCAGTTTTTCATTTTATTCTGTAAATTTAACTTTTTTTCTTTTTATAAAATTAATTCTCTAGGGTTTGAAAGGCAAAATTCATATACTCCAATTTTCGAATCACTGAAAATCCAGTTAAACATATCTTGGAGAACAAAAATGCAAATTTTCCTTTTCATTTTCTTCGCGTTATTTACCTTTGCCCCCCTGTGCGCTGAACAAGCAGAACAGCCTGAATCAGTTGTGATTGTAACATATAAAGTCGCCGGGGCCGCCCCATGGGATCCGGATAGTATCAAATCAGGTATTACTGGATCTGAAGAAGCTGTTATTTACATGTCTCAGCATCTTGCTGAAGAGGGCTATAAAGTCACTGTTTTGGGCGACCCTCCAGCACAATCCCCTCACTCATCTCCTAAAAGCAATCCACGTTATGTAGACTTTAACTTCACTGATGGTACGATTTATGATATCGCAATCGCTTGGCGTATGCCATGGAGTGCAGAATCTATTAAAAAATATGCACGTACTGTTTATTTGTGGCCCCACGACACTTTCGATTCTCGCTTAAGTCCAAAAGAAATTCATGGATTTGATGGTGTCTTATGGCTTTCTCAGTGGCAAAGAGACTATTGGATTTCTAAAAATCCTGAATTCGCAAGATTTAAAACGATTTTTGGCAACGGAATAAATCCTGAGCAATTTCAGCCTCTTCAAAATCGCGAAAATCCCTATTCATGTATTTACGGATCAAACTACAGCAGAGGTTTAGAAGTTCTATTAGATCTTTGGCCCAAGATCAAACATCAATATCCCAAAGCAACATTAGATATTTATTACGGCTGGCAGCATTGGGGCCTTCTAACTAAAGACAAAGAACTTAAAATGCGTCATCAAATATCTCTTTTCAAGCCTCTTGGTGTTAATGAACACGGGCTTGTCAGCCATGAAGAATTAAATAGAGCTTATGAAAAATCCTCTTTTTGGGCATATCCATGCACATATCCAGAAGTCTTTTGTATTACCGCTCTGCGGGCACAACTTGCCGGAGCAGTACCTGTCATCATTGATGGAGCCGCCCTGCCTGAAACAGTGCCTTCGGGATACAAATGCGCAAATTCAACAGAGTATTTTGACACACTCTGTAAAGCATTTTCTGAAGCTGAAAAAATCACTTTAGAAGATCGAGATTCTATGGGCGATTTTATTCTTGATGAATACACATGGGATAGTGT
>JACDDG010000347.1 GCA_013817115.1 Parachlamydiaceae bacterium
CAACATCAACTGCAACGAATATTCTAGAACCGGTTTGGAGTGGTTATCAAGGTAACTTCCGTAGGAGTGGTCAGGTGCCGGAGATCACCACGCGCTTCATCGGAAGTGGCAATTGGAATATTTCGTCTAACTGGAGCGATGGAGTAGTTCCTCCACTAAATGTTCCGAAAGGATATCATTTAGTGATTGATCCTGCTATAGGCGTCTGTGAGATTGACAGTCCGATTACACTAAGTCCGGGCTCGAGCTTGAGAGTTGTTGCCGGAAAGCATGTAATATTAAAAAAATAATTAATAAAAAGGCAAGTAATTGAATAGCATTTGCTGTTGCAATTACTCGTTTTTTTGATACAGGCACGCCACTCTAAAACGACAACAAATGCATTGTATGATGGCTCGGATCCAAGAAAGCCGCCTTTGCTTTGCTAATCTTTGAGCCATTACATTTTATCTGGCCTAGCAGTAAATGGTTGGTGGTACTAAAGAATAATGTGAAAAGGTAATTGCTTGGCTGCTTTTTTCCTGCACGAGTCTCCTGCGATTCCATCGCGCGCGCGAAGTTTCTGTCTCCCCGCCCTAACAAAACAGAAATCCATATCCTTGTGAGTTGGAATTTCAGGCATATAGTTAATGTGTACCGGATAACAGGATAAAATTGTCAACTTCAGAAAACCTAACCTCGTAACATAAATTACATTTTTGTTCGCAGACTAAATATGCGTTTAATTTGGGGATGCAATTACAACTTCCCCTATTTCCAACTGGCACTACATTAATATCTGATTGCCTTGGTGTGTATGAGCAAGAAGGCTTGGTGCAATATATTGTAAATGGTTTGCCTGTATACGCTCATCCTAAAGATGATCTAAAAGCATTCCGCTATATCACCAGCAATTTTATTCATCAGGGACTTTGCCGTAAAACGGAAATTGAAAGATGTTTTCATATAAGCGAAGACAGTGTACAACGGGCTTATAAAAAGTTTGTGGAGAAAGGAGAATCCGGTTTTTTTGGTGATGACGCACGCAAGGGGACAGCCCATAAAATTACCGGGGATTGCAGGCTTCGCATCCAAAAGAAATTGGATAAAGGCCAAAGCGTAAATAGTATTGCTAAGGAGGAAGGCGTTAGAGAATCTGCCATTCGCTATGGCATAAAACAAGGCTATTTAAAAAAAACAGCAGTCGGATGAAGCGGATGGAAATGGCAGTACTTTAAACCAGCGCAATGAAGCGGATCAGGCTGCACCATTAGGAATAGGCACTACCCGTTTTGAAGACCGCATGGCTGCTCCGCTTTTAGGAACAGGCCATGCGAACGTTGAGTTTAATGAACATGAAGCTGTATCATGTGGCGGTCTATTATTTTTATTGCCTGCCTTGCTTGCACAAGGTTTATTAAAGACTAAAGAAGTTTACGAAGTACCTGCAAATCATTATTATGGTTTAGAATCTATCATGCTTACCCTGGCTTTTATGGCGCTTGGCCGTATTAAAAATCCGGAACAGCTTAAACAATGCAAACCAGGCGAACTCGGTAGAATAATCGGCCTGGACCGCGTTCCCGAAGTAAGCTGCCTTCGCAAAAAGATTAAGTTGCTTAGCAATCAGCAGCAGGCACAAAAACTTAACCGGTTACTCATTGATCATTGGTATAGCAAGCCTTCTGAAGAGGACTCCTTTTTTTATATTGATGGACATGTACGTATTTATTATGGCTGTAAAGCTAATCTCCCCGTTAAATTTATTTCCCGTCAAAAACTTTGTCTAAGTGCCACGACCGAATATTGGGTAAATGATGCCAAAGGCTTACCCGTCATGATGGTCACCGGTGAACTTACAGAGAAACTGCAGCGGGCCATTGAAGAATACATCATTCCACAATTACAGCAGACCGTGTTGCTGCCCTATATCAATGAAGAGGTCGGGCAAGAAGCACAGACAAAAAATCAGGTTGATCAAACGGAAGCAAAGGACGAGGATAAACCTCCTGTGTGCACCTTTGTTTTTGACAGGGAAGCTTACGAGCCTGCCTTCTTTGAACGCCTCCGCAAAGTTCATCGGATAGCCATGCTAACCTATCGCAAAAATGTAAAGGATATGTGGCCCGATGAATTGTTTAAAACCGTTGATGTTACGGTGCTTGACCAAATTATTTCCATGCGAATATGCGAACAGGAAACGGTGCTGGGTGGAATTGCATTCCGCGAGATTAGAAGACTAACCCATCGGGGTCATCAAACTGCTATCATTACCAACAATAGGATCATCCCCATGAAAGTAGCTGCCGGAAGAATGTTTGGGAGATGGAGCCAGGAAAATTTTTTCCGATATATGATTATGGATTATGACTTCGATAAAATGATCGAATTTGGAACAGAAACGATTGATGAAAATAAAGAGGTTGTCAATCCGCCCTATCGACAAATAAATCATAAATTAAAAAAAGAAAAAGAAAAAACCCGGCGTCTTAAAGCCAAACTATATTCCTGTACAGAACAGAGTATAGAGGCTGCTTTAGATGAAATTCCTAAAGTCATAACTGCCCAAATGAAATTGATGGAAGAAATAGAAAAACACGAACAAACAGAACAGCAATTAGAAAAAGAGCGGAGTGAAATTGCACCACGCATACAACTAAAAGATATGCCTTCGCAAAATCGCTACAATAAGCTAAAGCCGGAAAGTAAAACGTTGATGAACATTATTAAAATGATCTGTTATCGTGCAGAAACAGCTACTGCAAACGAACTGGCAGCAAATTGGATAAATGCGACGGATGAAAAAAGGATGTTGGTAAAACAAATCATGAGAAATAATGCGGATTTGATTCCCGATTATGAAAAGAAAACCCTGACGGTAGTTTTACATAGTCTTTCTGCTGCGAGATTTAATAACGCTGCTGCCAAACTTGCCGAAACTCTTAACCAAAGTGAAACCATTTTTCCAGGTTCTGATTTAACCCTTATCTTTAAAATCTCCGCACTTTCTAACTGCGAGAGGTAAGGTGTTCTGAACTTACGTTAGGGATATATGACTTGAGATATCCGCTAACCAAAAACGTCAGAGCTATCAAAGAAAAATCTCTAAAGATATTTTTTGGCATATCTCTAGCCGAAATTCAGTAATATTTTCGCCCACAAAAAATAAAAACTGCAAACAAATACCTGCCTGCGGCAGCTTTCTTCTGATTGATTTCTTTAGGATATGAGGGTGCATTTAAGCCAGGAAGCGATGACTTGATTTACAAAGGCGATTTGACAAAATGGAAACGTGCAGCAAATACAATGCTTCTTGAATTCGCTATGCAGATCAGCAACAGAAATCCT
>JACDDG010000348.1 GCA_013817115.1 Parachlamydiaceae bacterium
ATGTTCTATCCCCCGGTAGGGGGAACTGTTAATAGCCCCGGGTACAGCGATAGCGGAACCCGGGGTTTGGGTCATGACAAAACGTGCGCCCCGGTAGGGGCGCCAGAAAGCCCCCTAAGTGAATAGCCACCGCTGTTAAGCTTTCCACACGTTGCTTGATATGAGTTCGGCAGAGAGCCTTAGCTATGGGCTACAAAAATTTTTCGGGCTATGTTTTAAGATGCATAACTTTTAAAAAAAAGATTGAGTCAACAGCATGATTCTAGTGATGTGTAGCATATATGATTTTTGCTAAAGTTTTTATTGTTGGGTTTTTTCTTTTTAAAAGCTGATACATTGTTGACCTCGGCACATTTGCTTCTTTAAGAAACTGTGACTTATTTAAAGCATATAAATGATCCTCTATGATCTCCATAACGCCTTCAGGATCATTTTCAATCAAACATTGCATGATCGCAGCCCCAATTAAATCTGTATCCAGCAACTTTTCCAAACGAAGTGGATTTTAAAGACGTTTTGGAAAAAATTCCTCACTCGCAAGGGGAAGTTTTGCAAATTTTACTGGCGACTCTGCTTTATAAATTCAAGAGTGTACTTGCCCATCATGCCGGAAAATCTTTGGAACTTGACGTTGACCAAAAGCAGCGCTTAGAAGCTATCCAAAGTTACGCTTTAATGCTGGCAAAAAGCATTCTCGAAAACGGCGATTGCCAACCAAACGATGCGGCCTTCTGCCGAAAACTTTTGCCTCTTCATTTTTTGCATGCGCTGATAAATTCCAGTGTTTCCCCTCAGGAGCTTGTGGATGGCGGTTCATTGGTAACAGCCTTCCAAGAGTTGGACGAAGAAAATAAAATTACAAAAGAACTAGAGCAACAGGGCATCAAATTAAATAATTCAAATAGTCTAACTCTCTTGCGGTTGGGCAAGATAGCAGTGAGGGAGGAAACAGCTAAACTATACCGTGATCTTATTCTCAAACTGGATCACAATGGACAAGAAGAAGTTTTGAAGGGTCTAGTAAAAATGCTGATGAAATTGCATAAGTTGGATATGCTCTCTCTTTGGTTAAACATTTCTTTTCACAATAAACCGGAAATTATAGGTCTTTTAGAAGACTTTAAGCAGCAGGGTCCTTTTTATAAAGATTTGGCTCAAAAAAGAAAAATTTTAAATGCTTTGAACGTTTCGGCATTTGCTCAACCAAAAAGCTTTCAGACCCAGTGGCAGATATTAAATAAAGAGTTGCTAGACTATGTGAAAAGTAATGATTTGGCAGAGAGGTATAATAAGTCTGATTCAGGAGGCAAACTTGCTGGCATCTCGTTAATGAATAAGTTGGTTGATCAGTTTGATCTGGCAATAAAAGCGCTTGAAGGTAGCAAGGAATATCCAAAAGAAAAACAACTGATTTTATTTCAAACAATGCTGAAGGGATATAGTGAATTAGCCAATAAGTGGCATGAGCAATTTGGATTTTCTAAGGAAATCAAAAAATGTCTGAAAATGGCTGGTGAGATTGTTCACAAAGATGTACTAAAAAATGCCGACCTCCGTTTTTCCAAAGGTTTTGATGTTCAAGCATTCGGATCCAGCAGCGGAGCTTCTAAAGGGCGGGTAGTGTGGCCGGAAACGCTTGAAGATGCCTTTAGCGCGATTCATAAGGAATTGGAAACGATGATGAGGATACTCAACAAAAATGCCGTCGGAGAAGATCTTCCAATGCCACCTTTGCTTAAAAAAGCCCACGAAAAACTCCGACTAGGTAATGCAATTGGCTGCGATATGCAGGCAACGGGCATGACCCTCCATTACTCTATCCCTTTGCGTGAGCATGGAGTCCAATACCATTTAAGTTCTGAAACAGGATCTGACAAATTGAAACTGGGGGTTAGATTTTCAGGGGGAAATGAAAATGGCCGGTGGGATCTTATTGCACTTTTTATGGTGGAATTGAAGGTTTTTGGGAAATTTGACATTAGAGACTTTGACATCAATACTAAAGGTGTCGGTTATACTTTTTACCTGGATAGAAAGGATGATTTTATAATCTTGGAGTCTATTCTTAGAGAAGTTGAGTCAGCAAGCACAACGATAGCTAGTTATGGATATCACAAGATGATTAGTGAAAAAGTGGGTAATGTCGAAAAGGAATTAAAACCAATTGAAGATCCTCGTTTGATTGTGGAGCAATTTGAAAAAAATTGTGGAGTTAATGTGATGATGAGAAGCAGGATAGTTGAGGAAGCATTAAAATCTTTAGTGGAAAAAGATCCTTCCTTTGTTGAGGCTTTTTTAAAAAAATGTTGGCAAACGGGAAAATTAGATTTTTTTTATAACGTTCAACTTCCGGAGCAATTACTAAAAGGAGGGCATTCCGAAAATGCCTCAACAACTTATGCATTGCAATTGCTCAAGTCCGAGTATGAGGATATGCAAAGAATTGGTCTTAGGCTCATGCTGGTTGTTGCCAAAGCAAGTACTAAAGAGCTCCCTATTACTTTTGATCAGATAAGCAAAATTTTGCAAAATCCAAAATTTACTGGTATGTTTTATAAAGCCTTTGAGCATGCTCTTGGACTCCTTGATGCTATCATGCAAAGAGGTGGTAAGTTAGAGCATTTCGTGCCGAACCTAAGGCCACTTCTAATAGCTGAAAAACCTTTCAGTGACAATGGTTTGAAAGTACTAGATCTTCTAGCCAAATATCGCGATAATTATTCCAATGAATCTAGGGAAGAAATAGTCAGGGAAATTCAACAATTAGTTTTGCCCGAGGCTATTAGGGCATCTGTCGATGCCAAGCTTAGCTCAATAATATTATAAGTCTAAAAATAGCTTAGACTCTCGTAGGGTGACGTGTAGAGTAGTTTAGAAGTGAAAGAGAGTGCCACGGTTTCGCGGCAAATTTTGTCCAAGATTGCAAAAAAGAATGAATGCCCTTCCATATGTAGCAAGGGCAAAACGAAGCAAAAAATGTAGCTCATCATTCCGGTCATGCTTTTAACTCAATCTTTTTTTGGAAGGCTTTTCCTATTACTAGAATCATTTTAAAGAGAGAACTGCCTTAAAGTCCCAATGGGACGGCCCTGTCTTTAGCCCATAGTGTAGTTGTGAAACGAATGAAACTCGCCGAAAGGAGAGAATCAATGCTGTATTTAAAGATGAGGGAAGACCCCTCGGTTCGGCATGCAGGTACTGATCCAAACCACTCTAAGCAGCGATAGTTAAATGCTACTTGTGGTGAACGTTAGAGAAAAGGTGTGACTAGAACACATCAGGTATTAATTAGGGAGATGAACAACAAGTAAGTACCGTAAGTA
>JACDDG010000349.1 GCA_013817115.1 Parachlamydiaceae bacterium
AATATGGGGTCATTTTTGATCGCTTAATCGCGGGAGCTTTCTCTTTGCCAAAATCCAAAATTTGGACGCACTTCGGTATAAACACAGAGACACAAAGGCACAAAGAAGCTGCAAATCTTAGTTTGTTAAGAAGCTGCTTAGGCTACCCGTTGGACGAAATTAAACCAATAGCCATTTTTTTAAGCTAGAAACTTTACTGTGCATTGAAATAATAAGATCTCTATTGAAATTTTCCTTTCCTAAAATACCATTTTTTTGCAAAATTACCCCCTAATCTTGATTTATCTTTTTTACGAATAACGAGCATTTATGAGCGCCCATATCTTATCATTATCAACTGCCAATCCTCCTATGGCCTGGGCACAAGACGACATCGCCAAAAAAATGATCGATCTTTTCTCTCTCGAAGAAGAAAAAGCTATATCCCTTCAACAGATGTATCAAAATTCTGCAATTGGTTATCGCTATTCAGTGATTGACGATTCTACTCCAGAGAGAGAACACCGCAATTTTTTTGGAGATAATGCCCAAAAAACAAAACCTGGCATGTACCAGCGCAATGAAATTTATAAAAAAGAAGCGCCTGTTTTTGCCCATACTGCAGCCCTAAAGGCAATTGAACTATGGGGCGGTTCCCCTTCCGAAATCACTCATGTGATCTCCGTTTCCTGCACAGGTGTCATGGCCCCAGGAATCGAATTTCAATTAATTGAATCTCTAAATTTAAATCGTACAGTATTTCGTTTAGGGATCAACTTTATGGGTTGCTTCGGAGCATTTAAAGGACTTCAAGCTGCAAATGCATTTGCTAAAGAATGCCCCTCTCATCGTATTTTACTCGTTTGTACTGAACTATGCTCATTGCACTTTCAAACAGACCTAACTCAAGACATTCTGCTGGCCAACACTCTCTTCTCTGATGGAATTGCCGCAACCGTTGTAGGAAGTGATCCACGCCCATACGAAAAACCTCTTTTTTCTATTGTTGCTCAAAAATCACTGGCAATTGACAATTCTCTCGATAAAATGTCTTGGGAAGCAGGCGACCACGGATTTTTTATGAAACTATCTTCATTTGTACCGGCGCATATCAAGAAGCACATCGAAAAATTAGTTTCTCCACTCCTTGAAAACAACACTTCCATAGATGAATGTGATTGGGCTGTCCATCCTGGAGGTAAATCGATTATTCAAGCAATTGAAAGAGCTCTTAAATTAGACCAAAAGCAAACGGCTGCTGCTTGGGAGACGCTATGGAACTATGGAAACATGTCAAGTGCAACCTTTTTGTTTGTTCTTGATAACATAATTCGTTGCAAAACAGACAAATTGTGGACCGCCGGACTAGGGTTTGGACCGGGATTATCGTTAGAAGGCATTTTACTACGGAAGAATCAAGATAATGGGTAAGCGCATTCATACACCGGAATGGTTGGACTTAGGTCCGGCACATTACACAGAAGAAGAGTATAACGATTGCCTAAAGCAACTTAACCGTATTGGTCGCTTTCTGGGCGGAGATCGAGCCACGATGCGGGCCTTTAACACACTTCCTAAGCCTCCAACATCCATTTTAGATGTGGGTTGCGGCGGAGGGCAGATGGCAATCCGACTTGCAAAACGCTATCCCCAGGCGTATGTAAAAGGAATTGATCTTTCTGAGCCCGCAATTGCCTTTTCGAAAAAAACTCTAAAAGAACAAAACCCGCAACTTCAATCAATCGAATTCTGTGTACCACCCACAGCAAAGCTAAATGAACCTCCGAAAAGCTTTGATGTCGTCACGACCACTTTAGTTTGCCATCATTTTTCCGATGACGAGATTGTCGACTTCATGAAAAGAAGTATTATTGTGGCTAAAGAAGCAGTCATTATAAATGATTTACACCGTCACAGTTTTGCCACATGCTCTTTTTCAGCCATAGCCCCTTTATGCTTTCCAAATCGATTGATCCTTCATGATGGCCCTTTATCCATTAAAAGAGCATTTAAGCGTGATGATTGGATGGAATATCTTCAAGCTGCCGGAATCCCCAATCGCGCATGGTCTCTAACATGGCATTGGGCCTTTCGATGGATCCTCATTCTTTACCCCGGAAAAATTTAATGTCTGAAAAGGTCGTCATTATTGGTGGAGGACTCGCAGGTTTATGCGCAGCCATTGAATTATGCAGGATTGGAATATATCCTATTCTTATCGAAGCCGGGAGCTACCCTGCTCATAAAGTTTGTGGAGAATTTCTCTCACCCGAGAGCCTGCCATGGCTTCAAAAATTAAACATACATCCCACGACCATAAATGAAATTTTTCTAGGGATTGACTCAAAAAATGTCATTTTTAAATTGCCAAAACCTGCCGGAAGCCTTTCTCATTTTATCCTAGATGCCGCATTAGCTGATAAAGCATCTAAAATGGGAACCCAAGTGCGATCTCATGTAAAAGTAACAAATTTGCGGCCTAAACAGCAGGCTAGCGAGTTCCATGTCATAGAACTTTCTACAGGCGAAACGTTACATGCTCATTCGATTCTTGTTGCTACCGGACGTTTACCTTCTTTATATATACCTCCTAAGAGCTTTAAATACATGGGCATAAAGGCTCATTTTGAAGGCATTGAGCTTAATCAAGCTCTAAAAATGTTTAGTTTTAAGGAGGCTTACATGGGTTTAAGCCCGATTGAAAACGAAAAAACGAACTTGGCGTGCTTGGCTTCAATGAGAGCTGTTGAAAGAGCTGGTTCTCCGGATCTATTAATGAAACAACTTGTTGATAGTAACTCTCATTTAAAGGAATTGATTTCGAGAGGCAAAAATGTGTTTGGCGAATGGATGACAGCAAAAATCCCTTTCTTTGGATTTAAATCTACACCTGATTGGTTGGATGCATACTTTATTGGCGATGCCGCCATAAGTCTTCCTCCTGCCTGCGGAGGAGGACTATCATTAGCCATCAATAGTGGAATCAAATCGGCAGGGTTTGTCGCAAAACAAAACTTCCATGGCTTCAAAAAGCAATCGCGCAGGGACAATGCCGGTTTGATGCGAAATGCAAAAGGTTTGCATCATCTTTTCATGGTACCATGGCTTGGAAAAGCGGGTTTTCAAATCTGTTCTTTATGGCCCTCCCTACCTCAAGAGATATTTCTTTTATCGAGAACATTGCGATAGTATTCAAATAAACGATTTCTTGTGGGCTAAAAACTGTTTTGTTTGCTTAGTTTGCCCTTAGGAGTCAAGTTTAAATAGAATGGACAATTCGGCTGCCCCAAAGCCCCGGGCTAGAGTATCGAAAGTGATCCCATATTATAATATTAGGTCACTTT
>JACDDG010000350.1 GCA_013817115.1 Parachlamydiaceae bacterium
AAAGGCCTGATGCAAAGATTACCTTTTATAACTTTTTCAAAAAAAAGATTGAGTTAAAAGCATGATTGGAATGACGTCTACAATTTACTGAAATTTGCTCTTGCATTCATTCATCAAAAAATGACTTCTATCTGTTGACCGATATAACACAAATGCCCATCTTCAAAATTTAATTCCAAATAAGGAAATCCCTTCATCACTATAGCCTCGGCAAAAACTCCTTCAGGATCGACTCCACCAACAACCTTTACAGGATAAACTCCCTCAGGAGGTAAACACAAAGATGATGCATCTGCTAAAATGACCTGTAATTCGTTTACAACTGCGACTTCAGTGAGAACAGAAAATTTACGCCCTACCATTTTTTCGGCATTGTCTAAATCACCAATCTGGATGGCTCGCCTTATAGCACTACTAGAAACCAATGTTCCGTCAACTTGGTATGGAGGTACATAATTCAATTTAAAACCTAGCTGCACTGCAATTTCTTGCATCTCTGCTGAATCCCCTAGCCTATCCTTTCCGACAAGCGCATCATGCCCTAAAACTAAAGCGTCAAATGAAATATAACCATGCAAAGAGCTCAAAAATTCAGCCGCAGTCTGCAATGAAAATGAAACAGTAAATTCAAAAAAAATCACCACGTCTACATTTTGCTTTTCGAAGAGGCTAAGCTTATGCAGTTGAGTACATAGTTTAGGAAGAGTGGTTCCTGGTCTCAACACTTCTATAGGATGGCTACTAAATGTTAGTACACACAAATGACCATCAATATCGTCTGCAATTTTTTTTGCATTTTTTAACACAGCGCAATGTCCTAAGTGAACAGCATCGAAATTGCCGATTGTCAACACGATAGGAGTTAAATGCCTCGGCATATCTTTGTAACATGAAAAAACTTTCACAGGAGTTTCTTGGATCCCTCTCATCGTGTGTTAATCCTCATCGTACTCGCACTCTAGGTTCGTTACTTATAACAAAAATAACAATTGTCTAGCAAGAGTACCCTATTCTTTCTGTAAAAATATTATTTACGAAAGAACCAAAAAGCTAAATTGAGAATTACAGTCAAAATAATACTTAGAATGATTGAGCTCGCTATTGGAAAATAAAATGACATATTATCGGTTTTCCAAGAAAAATCCCCCGGGAATTGTCCAAACGGGATTCCAAGTCGACTTGCAATCAAAATGAGAATTCCAAAAAATGCTATTCCAAGACCTATCAAGAAAATGACTTTTCCCATGGTCCCCCCCCTATATGCTGAGATGTTATTAATTTGAAGCATAGTCTGAAACTATTGCTACGGCAATTGAAATCTTATGTATTATTTTGCACAGCATATGCTATAGAAAACAATTTTAAAATACTTTCGCTGTGAAGTCTTTAAAAGAATAAAAAATACATGAAAAAATGATTTAGCTTTAACCTAAAATTTAATCTTTACAGTGTACTAGTACGCCATGTCATTTAATTTGTCCTCAGTAGCAGGACAAGCTTTTCATGATATTTAACTAGAAATTTTTCTGCCGATTGGAGAGAAATTGTAGAACTTTCCGGATCAGCCCAACCAGAAATAATAGCCCAACACCCATTGAATTTTCTACTCTTTAGTTGTCTAATGCTTTACTTTATTTAACAAGAGGGTATTCTTTAACATATATAATTAAGCGCTTGTAAAATCATAAGGTACACCATGCAAAGTCTATCATATAATAACTCTATTTTGAGCTTTCCAATGGAAGAGGTTAAGCGCATATTCAGTGAGGCGAAAGAAGAGATATCTCCAAAACTCTCAAAAGAGGAAAAGATCAATCGTTTAGGCCAACTTGAAAAGCGCATTACCATTCTTTTTGAAACCTTATCTCCAGTCATTGAAAAAAACCACTCTTTTGAAAACTTCGCCGCGAGATTTTCGGTATCCTATCCCCAGCTTAAACCACTGATCTCCGACCTCTTTCTTCACCTCAATTCTCATGAAGGAATGATCGATTTTCATCTTAATACCCTGAATAATCCTTCAGATTTAGAATCAGAACTAACATTCCTGTGTGAAAAACTCCCTAAAATTATAGAAACAGGCATATTGTTAATCGATAAAATAGAAAAAACGTTTTCTGCTTCAGATGAAAAAATGAAGTTAGCCTATCGGATTTTTGTTATAGCTTTCAATATCAACAATTACAAAAAATTTGCATCATTTTTTTGTAATTCACCACTATTCGCGATTGAGGCGGCTAAGTTTGCTGCAGCTCAAGAATATGAACGTCTATCTTACTGCATTCAAAATTACGGTATTAAAAACCAAAAAGGGTTGATTGAAATCGCTCAAACCTCAGCTACTCAAGATGGATTTTGGACATCTATGTACATTCAAAATTATGGCATTGAAGATGAAAAAGGGTTGATAGAAATCGCTAAAATCGCAGCCGCTCAAAAGATAAACAGGACTTTCCACATTCAAGAATATGGCATTAAAGATCAACAAGCTTTATTTGCTATTTTCTTGATCTCGATAGGTTCTTCTCAGGAAAAAGCTTTTGAAGCTTTAAAAAAATACAATTTTTCTGAAGATTTGAAATCGAAGATCATGGACTCTTTCGATCTTCTTAGTAAAGCGGAAGTAGATTTTTCCAAAGTTTATGAATTACTTTTTTCGTTTAGCATATCTCATGAGTGGCTTTCCTTGGAAAATATATTGGAAAAAATTCGAACGAAAAATCCTCATATCCAAAAAACTGTTCTTTTTTGGCTAACCCAGTTATTGGGTCATTTCGCTAATGAAAAAATTTCTTCCGAGCATTTTAAATTTCTCAAAGATGCAGGATTTTTAGAAGCAGCTCTTACTTACACAGATCCTAAAATGCGCTATCCACTAACCAGTGCAATGGTTGCAGTAGTCGAAAATGAGGTAAGCAGAGAATGTGTCTCGTCTCTTTTTAAATTCAAGCATCCGCCTCATGCTAAAGTGCCAGTACTTCTTCTCTCCTTGCTGCATCGACAGGGGGTTGATCGTGATACATGCTGCCTGCTGTTCAAAACAGCTAGCCAAAACACTTTTAAACAAGGAAAGAACCTAAGGGTCTTTGTAAATGCCATTCACTCCATTTTGGACAGTAAAGAACTAAATGCCATAGATAAGCAGTATCTTCTCTCCCAAGGCTCACAAAACATCATTCCTTCCTTATATGCCATATCTGCTATCAAAGATCTTAACCCAAGTTTAACGGCTTCAAGTTTTCTTAAAGTACTTATAGTAAAGAACTTGAGGCTTTTGGGCGAGAAAAGTCAAATCGCAAGTCATTAATAATTAATG
>JACDDG010000351.1 GCA_013817115.1 Parachlamydiaceae bacterium
TTATGCCTCTCAAAAATAGTTTTAAGGGCACTTGGGAATAATCTTTTTTTTTAATTCTCTTTTATATGATTTTCTCTCGCTTTTGGGCCCTCTTTTCTATTCGCCCACAATTGCTGCACAAAGTCGAGTCTGTGATCTCTGTGGTTGTAAAATAAACAACATAGCGTTAAACACTTTTGCAAGCAAAACTCGGCAAGCAAATACGCTGCTGCCTTGTAATCAATTTAAAATCCCCTTCTATTGCTTACGAGCAAAGGCTTCGATTATTTTGGTTATGTGGGAGTACCTTATATTCCGTTCCTGTCAACCTACACATTTAATTCCACCTGACGTTTTGACCTTCTTATTTCTTAAAACCCTCCAAGAGCATCCTTAAACAGGTCTATTTCCTTAACTTAATGACATTGGGGTGCAGCGATAGCGGAACCCGGGGTTCGGATCATTACAAACCGTGCGCTCCGGTAGGGCCAGTAGGGGCGCCAGAAAGCCACCTAAGTGCGTAGCCACCGCTGTAAGCTTTCCACACGTTGCTTGATGTGAGCGGCAAAGCCTTAGCTGTGGACTACAAAGAAATTTTAGGGCAATGTTTTAAAAGTATAAACTTTTCAAAAAAAAGATTGAGTTAAAAGCATGAGCACGACTATGTCCTATTAGAATGCATTTTACGCAAAAATTACCCTAAAAAAATGTCGGTTCTACTTGAAAATTTGCATTACCTTAACTATACTCCCGTATTTTAAGCATTAATGTGTGTCTAAATTTTTTCAACAATAGGACTCAAGAATATGAATTGCATGACAGGAATTACAGGAATGAACCCGTCTTTCGTAAAAGCAGATCATGCTTTTGTCGAAAAGCATGATATTTCCGAGGCACAAATCAAAGAGCAAAAAGAAAAATTCATGAAAGAGTTGACTAATTCTTCAGGCAATGCTGATATTTATGCCCTTTCAGAATTCATAGAGCTACTTCAAACTTTATCGTTCGAACAACTAGAAAAACTGTCCGAGGTAAAAAGCATTTTCAATTCTAATTGTTACATTTCTTTTCGAAGTGAAATTGTGAAAATTCTGCTAAGTGTAGGTTCAGATCAGTGGAAGGCAATTTCGACGCAAATAAATTCACTTATGCCCTTGGATGCATCAGGAAATCAGATAATCGCAATTACGAGAATCTTTACCTCTATTAAAGATATTACTTTTCGCTGTAGATTAACTCGGCTAGGCAACCGTTTGATTGAATATGATATGCCTTCAGAAGGGCGGTTAGATGTTTTAATGTATCTAGCTAAACTAAATGCTAAAGACCTTTTGCAAATGGATAGTGTTGGGGAAGAATTTCGCTCCGCATTTAGAAAAAAAATCGAATCTTCTAAAAGCAAATTGTAAGAATTTGAAATTATTTGCTTAAATAATCGAGCAACTAGAGCTAGTAAGAATTCCTGTTAGTACTAATCTAAGACACTTTTTAGAATAATTCTTTGGAATTTAAAACATCTGGTTTAAATTTTTCTTGTATTCATTCCTCCTGCCAATTAAAGATTAAGAAATAATTGACAGGAGGTTATTTTATGAATTTTTTGACTAAGACCGCAATTTCTCTTGGCCTACTATTATCTAGTAATGCACAAGTGTATAGTGAACCGGTTGTCTCCTACAAAGCTTCAATAAAAGCGGCTATGCGGAACTATAATGTTCCGTTAACTACACGCGAAAAAAAAGAAATTACATATATCATCGATACATTGGGAAATTCATCATTGATTGCCATTGCAAGGGCTAAGGATTCTATTGAACAGGCTGGAAACGCATTGGAGCATGTACATCCCCTACTTTTCCTGAATCACATATTTTCCAGCGAAAAACTCAAAGCGGCGATACACAACATGCAAGGTCGCAGCTGGGTCTGGAGTAGATTTTTCAAAGGAATTAAAGGTGGATTAGAGGAAGAAGCAAATCGGAATAACTTGTTTCCCCATCTTGATGATTTTTGCCAACGCCTAAAAATCAATCCCGCAATTTTTTTCCCCTTGGCAGAAAAAGGAAAATGGAAAGAATTTGTAGATGCATTGCTAAAGCAAATACCTCGTTCAGAAACTAGTGGACGCTATGATATGTAGTCGGAATATTATTGAATATTTAAGGAATTCACCATGATAGATCGCTCGAATCGCAGATTTTTCTCCCGACTCAGTTATAGCTTTGGTAATGAGGATCCGGATGTCGAAAGAAAAGCTCTGTCAATTAAGCCTCAGGATCGCGCGCTGTGCATTACTGCTAGTGGTGACCGTCCGTTGCATCTTCTCTTAGATGATTGCGCTGAAGTTGTCTCTGTTGATCTCAATGAGACCCAGAACCATTTACTTGCCCTGAAAGCTAAAGCGATGGAGCACCTTGATTTCGAGCAGTACATCTCCTTTTTGGGTGGAGCTGAAGATCAACAGCGCCTGACAAAATTTCAGCATTTTTCGTCGCATTTAGAGGAAAAAGAGCGTGTTTTTTGGACTGAAAATAGTGAACTTATTGTCAAAGGCATCCTCTATCAAGGGGCTGTCGAGAAAATATGTAGCCGCATAGCATCAGTTCTGAGGGTCATACGCCGAAAAAAAGTTAAGCGTCTATTTGAAATAGAAAATATTGAAGAGCAAAGGGAATTTGTACAAAATCAATGGAATAGTTTTTTCTGGAGAAAAAGCTTCGACTGGCTTTTCAATGGTCCTTTTATGCGTTTGGTATTGAAAGATCCGGGAGTGTTTGCGCATTTGGGCGGAAAAGTGTCACCTGGAAAATATTTGTTCCAGAGATTTTCTAATAGTCTTAACACTACGTTGGCAAGTGAAAATCCTTTACTTTCGCTAGTTTTACGTGGTCATGTTCAACCAAAAGCATTTCCACCATACCTCACCAAAGAGGGTGTCGCAACGATAAAATTACAGTTACATAAGCTTACTTGGCAAACAGAAAACGTAATTACATTTTTGGAAAAGTCTCCTTCAGCGCATTTTGACTGTTTCTCCTTGTCAGATATTGCGTCTTACATGGATGTGAGTAACTTTGAACGTCTTGTTTCCGCAATTCATCGTACAGCAAAGCATGGAGCACGTTTTTCAATACGTCAGTTTATGTCTGATCATCCTTTTCCTGCATCATTGGAAAAATATTTTGTTCGAAATCCAAGTTTAGAAGCAGCTCTCGAGGCTGAAGAGCAATGTTTCGTATATCGGTTTATGGCAGGGGTGATCACGAAATAGAAGAAGTAAGAGGCAAAAGCAATCCCCTTCTCTAAACAATGCGACGCATTATTTATACCGAAC
>JACDDG010000352.1 GCA_013817115.1 Parachlamydiaceae bacterium
CAAGATAAAAATGATCCTTCAGCGATTCCATTTGAATAGTGAGCTTTAGTTTTTAACTGGCCATTGGGATACCATTCTTGGCAAATCCCTTGAGGATTTCCGTTAATGTAGTTTGCGTCAAGCAAAAGAGTTCTGTTATGATCGAACTTTTGATGTAATCCTTCTTTCTTACCATCTCTATAACAGTATTTCTCATTCAATTGCCCATCTTGATGAAATGATTGATAAGAGCCTTCAAGTTTACCATTTTCGTAAAAGCATGAGATTTTTTTGTTGCTATTAGAATAGTATGAATTGTAGGGACCATGGAGAATCCCTTTTTGAAAGTTTGTTTCAAGAATTTTTTGCCCTTCGGAATTCCAGTGTTCATGCACACCTTGTCTTGTACCCTTAAAGTATGTAGTGGTAAATTCTAAATGTCCGTTAGGGTGAAATGTTTTTTGCGTACCCTCGAATTCTCCATTTTTATAGTTATAATCTTGGATAAGATTTCCATCTTTCCACTTATAAAAAGGGCCGTCCTTCACCCCGTTTAATTTTGAAAGCTGTTGGACTAATTTTCCCGATTCATCAAAGTAATTTATGGGGGAGAGGGGAGTACCTTCTTGTGAATAAAGAGCTTCCTTTTTTAGGTTTCCATTAGGATGTCTGTAGATATGTTTGCCTACAGCTTTCCCATCAACAAACTGACCTTCTCCTCGAATCGCTCCGGTTTTACTATAATAGGTTTTAGCTCCGTGTTTTAAGCCATCGCGATAGTGAGCTTCATAACTTTTTGTTCCATTCGAATAATACTTACAGTGGGGACCACTTGGCTGATTCTGAATAAAATTTTGTATTTCCATCACATTTTTGTTAGGATAATATGAAATTAAGGCATAGGTGAAATGATATTCCTGTAATAGGCCATTTACATAATTTTTTTTGGACTTTATTTCACCGGTTTCGTACCACTCTGAAGATGTCCCTTGCAGTTGCCCGGAATTATAATGAGCGAGCAGTGCTTTATTTCCATTCTCATAGTATTTTTCGAATGGCCCATCTAGCAATTCGTCAGTGTAAACTGCTCTAAGTGCCAGCTGTCCGTTTGGGTAGTAATTTTCTGTAATTCCGTGCATTCTCCCATTTTGCATAGCCGTTAAAGTTTGTACATCACCGTTAGGGTAATAACTTTTGATTTCGCCATGAAGTTTTCCCAGATTATAAAAGGCTACTTTTGTAATGAATCCATTTAGTGAGTAATAAATACTAGGTCCGTGCGGTTGAAGAGTCGCCTGGTTTAGAATCACGTCGCATTCACACAAAATGCATCCATTAGAATAATATTCATGAATTTGCATGGGATTTTCAGGCGATTGAAGATCCGCGGGAGTACAAAAAAGGACTACTTTAGGCGACCCTTCCAGATGGCTCTCCAAAACTTTTGGTCTCCAGTTAAGCTGCCTACATTTTAATTGAGTGATTTCATTCTGATTGGCAGAGATGTCGAAAAGGAAGCAACTTGCAAGAAGAAATACTCCAGCTATGGAAGAGGTTTTTGTCATGTGTGGTCTTCAATTATTTAACGTGTTTTGCGGAACAGATAAGCTAATTATGAGTAATATGATGAAAAATTACAAGATTAACTGGTGGCATATAAATGCGAACCTCACTATTACAAAAAAATACTTGAATCTTAAATAGGAAAATGTTACGCACAGATTAAGAAGAAGTGCCTGCAGAAACAATGGCTGCTGAGCACTCAGAATCAATGAAAACAAAAAGATTGAGGGTAATATGGAAAACAAAAAATTTAAAAAACTTGCTTTGATGGGTTTGGCCGGGGGCCTACTTTGTGCCGGAGAAGCTAAAGCTGCAGATCAAGTTACTGATCTTTTGGGTAACGTTGCATTAAATGGTACATACGGTACTCTTTTAGCAGGTGGATGTGGTGGGAACGGTGGAGCCGGAGGATGCGGTGCTTCTGCCCCACAGGGACAGACACTAAGTGTTGGTTGTGCGGCCAAGCAGATCGGTGGAGATAATGCTCAAGGATACAACTCATATAGTCAGCAAGCTGGCAACCAAGGTTACAATACTTCTAGACGTCAATCAATGCAAGATTCTAGTTACAACAATAGTTATCCTGCAGGTCAACAAGGGTATAGCACTTCATCACAACAAGGGCAGTCACTAAGTCAAGGTTGCAGATCAATGAGTGATCCTCAAGCTGGAAGTAGAGATTTCGATAATTCTGGTATGCAGCAACAACAATACGCTGGTTGTGGAGCCTCAAAGCCATCACAAAATAACAACAATAGTTATTATGCAGATGGAATGAGAGATAACCAAAATCAAATGCAAATGGATAATGGCATGTATCCTTCTCGTAACATGGATAATAACGAAATGTATATGGAAGATTCAAATTTTTCAAGGCAGATTGCTGCGAACGAAATGCGTCCTACTTCAACGTTAGGCGATCCAAGAATGACTGAGCAAGATTTTATGAAGCAGTTAACCAACCCGCAATCTAAAGCTATGTACGAGGGTTTAACTCCAGAAGGTAAAGCCCTAGCTCTTAAACATTTCAATGAAGATCCAGCTCATGATTCAAACTTAGCTGTTAAAAAAGCTGCAGAAAAAATGGCTGAAAAAAGAAATGGCGTACTCAATAGATCAATGAGTCATTAATAGAAAATATTAGTCTATACGCAGTTGGCTCTCCTCGTTGTTTTATTTTTTTGCATAAAAAAAATAAGAGAAAAAGGTCGGCCACTGCGACTGAATATAATTTCATAATGTTATCAATAAATCCAAAATCTTATAAAAAAGGTTTACTATGAAAAAATCAAATATTAAACAGTTAGCTCTTTTAGGTTTAGCAAATGGTTTACTTTTAAGTGCTCCTGCAGTGGCTCAGACAGCTTTAGAGTCGCATAACACTAGTCTTTCTAATCAAGCATTTGCAGCTGCAAGCTGTAGCGGTAAGGGCGGTTGCGGGGCTGTAGCCTCATCATGCGGTGCCAAATGTGGCGGTGCTGTGGCTTCTTCATGTGGAGCCAAATGCGGTAGCGCTGTAGCTTCCTCATGCGGCAGCAAATGTGGCACGATAGCAGCTCGCGATGAGCTTAGAAAAACTAATTTACAAGATCCATCAGAATTTTCAGAATCAGATATGGAAGATTACGCTGCAAACAACGGCAATTTAGGTTATAAGCTTATGGCTGAAGATGACCTACTTCTCGAGCTAAATAATGAAGGTGCTAAGCAGTACAAATCATTAACTCCTGAAGGCCAAGCCTTAGCTAGAGAATTAGCTAGTCAGCGC
>JACDDG010000353.1 GCA_013817115.1 Parachlamydiaceae bacterium
AATAATCTTGATAGCTCACTTTTACTTTAATTCCTAATCAGATCTATTTTAACTTTGATTTTCAAATTGCACTGTTTTCATTTTTCATAATTTTTATGAACCCAACGAGGTTCATCGAAAGTTTACAAATTATGCTTGATTAAATGATACTAAATGATCTGTCTGTTACTATAATATCGATTAATCAAGTTTCTTGGCTTCAAGGGCTAACTTTTGCCATTTAAATTCGAATTCATCTTCTGAAATCACTTTTGAGGGGTATTTTTGCGCACCTAAATAATGCAGTCCTTGGAAATTTATTGGCTTATCAAGCTTTTGAATAGCAGCTTCTACGCTTTTTAGGTTTTCTTCTCGGTCATCAACGAAAATGACTTTGTTAGGATAAAAACCAGTCTTTTCAAGAAATGATAGAAACGCTTCACCTTTGGAAACAGTTGTGCCGTTCACAAAGAGCACTCCATTAAGATAGGTTGAATAATTGCCGCGATAAGTAGTTAAATCATCGAATACCAAAGGCGTCTGACAAGGAGATGACTTAGAAAAATCGATTCCTAATTGACGTAATTTGTCTATTCGCCATTGTTCCATTTTGTCGATAGATCCAAATTTACCCGTTAAGTTGGCTGTCAGAGCCATAGTCGGAATACCCTTTTGAATGATTTGATTAAGAAACTGGGGGATTCGATCGTCGATCAATATAGGATCAGAACTCGTTGTTATTAAGCCAAGGAATATCATCTGTTTATCTTTAGGCACATCATTTAAGGCGCGTTTACAAATAGGACTAAACCGCTTCATGTTTGCCATTTGAAATGCTGGATCGCTTGGCTGAATTAAAACCATATCCACGTCGAAAATCACTAACGTCTTAGAGTCTGCGTCATTAAAGTATTCAAAAACATCATGCATATCGCTGACCTCTGTGATTTGGGCATGACATAAAAAAGTGGTACTGAGTGCAATGTAAAGTGAAAGAAAAGTTTTTTTCATTTGTTGTCCATGTGGTGGAAAATATTCGCATGTAGTTTATGAGTATATCGAAAATTCAGATTTGAGAAAATTAATATGTGGAATATTTTGCATTTGCTCAGCAAATATGGTTTAGTAGTCCTTTTTCGCGCCCCTAACTTGGCGAGGGGATTATGTGAAATAAATACCTAATCGGGGAAAAACAGTTCATTTCTTTTTAAAAAATGTTTTGACCCCTTTAGAATCAGTAATTGTTAGCTGATTGTTTTTTTCTTCACAGTTTAGAAAATCAATCGTTAAGTCCTCTTCTTGAATAAAAAATTCACATTTTGCACTTGACCATAGCCTAAGGGGCCCATACCCCTTTTTAAAATCTACAAATAGTTGATTATTTGAAAGCGTTATTTTGTAAATTTCTTCATCCTTGATATATTCACCGACAAGATTTGCAAAACCGAAAGGATCAATATGTGTTACTTTTCTTTCAATCGGGTTAAAATGTGGCCATCGGTAGGTGTCCGCGATGCTGTTTGTAATTTCATCCATCAAACCCCAAGCTGAATCATTATTTATCATGATGATAGCTCCTTGACCACGAAATGCATATCCATAAAGACGTGAGATAAAGCCCTCGTCTTGACCTCCATGTGTAAAAACTAAATCTTCTCCAACATTATTGAGAAAAAATCCGAGCCCTGCATCGATCTCTTTACCGTTGATTTTTTGTCTTGAAATCATCTCTTTAACATAAAAATTGTTAAGAACAGTTGGATTTTCATTTTTCAAAGCTCTTTGAACATATATCATAAATTGCGCTAAATCTCTTGCAGTCGTCCATAATCCAGCTGCAGCCATTTCCGGATAAATGTGCCAGTTGCCCTTAACGGATTCACCACTTGAGTAATGGCCATAGGCTGCATGCAGAGTATACGCTGAAGGGAGTGGCTGAGTAAATGTGCTTTCAAACATGCCTAAAGAATCTAGAACATTTTTTTTCATCCATAAGTCAAAAGGTTCCCCCGTAACATCTTCTATTAGGAGCTGAACAATTGTGGTGCCCCCTCCTGAGTATTTTAGTTCCGTTCCAGGTGTGGATATAACTACGACAGAATCGGTATTTGCGATTGGTTTTTCCCCTTTAAGTATTTCGGTAATTTTAGGAGTAGGGTTTAGGGTTGAGTAACCAGGAAATCCATTAATGCTTGTACCTGCAGTGTGAGAAAGTAAGCGCCTAAGTGTTACTTTTTCTGATTTTGTAAAATCGTTTTCCGGCACTTTCCATCTTTTTAAATAGACGTTAACGTCCGCATCTAGAGAGATTTTGCCCTGTAAGTAAGAGAGCTCCAAAAGCAGAAACAGGCTTACTGATCGAGCCAGCTTGAAATAAAGTGTGTTCATCAATGCGAGCCGATTTTGGATCATTTGTGATTCGACCATAGCCCTTTGACCATTCTACTTTACCATTATTTATTAGCGCTATGCTCACTCCTGGCACTTTGTAATATTTCATTCTTTCAAGAATGTTCGCCCTTGCAAGGGTCTCCCCAGCAATCAAAACTTTTGGGCGTAAGCCATTTTCAGTAGTTAATGTTGTTTTCGACAATTCTTCATTGGCAATTGCATGTAAAGTACTAATCATAAAAACGGTTAAAATTAAAAAAATATTCATGAAGCTTCTATGTTTAATGTTAAAATCTATTGTATCGAAAAATCCGAGTTTTATTGCAATAGGAGATTTTTGTGCGCCAATCTCCCAGCAGCACTATCGATAGTATTTTGATATTGGTTTAAATGTCTGAGTTACTGGGAAGACTCTAAAATTTTAGAAGCTAGCTAACGAATAACATAGCAAAAATGTAGCTCATAATTCCGGTGCGCCACGATAAAACAACTCAACAACATGTAGTTGGAGGAAGTATAAACTATTCAGAAGATGAGGAAAGACTCCTCGGATTGGCTTGCAGGGGCTAGTTCAAATCACCTTATGCTGCATGGGTCAAAAGCTTTTGTGGTGAGCAATAAGGAAAAGGCGTAACTCGATTACGTCAGATGGATATCAAAGAGATGAATGAAAATGAACTGCTGATGAGGTGTCGATATGAGTACGACGATGTCAAAACTAGGACCCCGGAATAGGACTAGGAAGAGTTCGAAGGAAACCTCATTTACTGTTCGAACGGCATCCGGCATATAGGCAGCATGACTTTGATATAGGCTTTTGAATGGAACGTGGGAATCTGTTCTTTGATTGATAAGGGAGAATTCCAAGCGTAAGAAACGTAAGGATGAGAGTACCGATGCAAAGAGACAGAGGCGGATCAACTCGTAGTAGTAAAGA
>JACDDG010000354.1 GCA_013817115.1 Parachlamydiaceae bacterium
AATTGAAGAACTATTACCTCTAAAACAATAACCGGATGACCTCCGGTTTTTTTATGTGCGGGTACACGACGATGGCCGAAGGTTTACCCTTGAAAAGTGAATTTTTGAAATTAACAAAGTCAAATTTCCTTGCGGCAAGTTCATAATCGCGTTTTGTGATGTTAACAATATCTTTTCCCTCAGATATCAGGTCCTTCATGTTAAGCACTCCTGATTGTTTAGACAAAATATACAAAGCATTTACGAAAAATGATTTATAGATAGGCTGTGAACAGAGTTCCAAAACTTCAATACAGGCAGAATAATGATCTTTACTTTCATCAAATTTTGGTACGGTATCGAATGGGACTCTCAAAATGCCATAAGTAGAGCTGTAATAGACAAACTCATTACTTCCTTCGTTGTAATGGTCTGCATAGGCCTTCGTAGCCATTTGGTCAAACACCAAATAATATGCAAAAGCATTTCTGCACTTAACATAAAAAATCTCCCCTGGCAAACCATTTGTGATCGTCGTTGATGTACCAGATTGATAATAGTATTTCCCTGATGCAGAAAGGATCACACAGCCACTAATACAATCCGGCTCCAGGTACTGTTCGATCGCACCAAACTCAATAACATTGTTATCAAGGTAAGCTCGCAATTCTATTTTTTGCTTTTGCTCCGCAACTTTATAATCTATCTTATTCTCCTGGAGAAATTTCTTAACCTCATCATCAAGTGTAGTAAGGTAGAAATGATTATCTGAAACAGTGATCGTACCGGCAAAATCTTCTAAAAACTTCGCAACAAGATCAAGCCTATATTTTAAATCAATTTCTGACAAGATCTCTTAATTGAGCGGCAAGTTTCTCCGACTTTATTATTATTTGATTTTTGTCCTTATTATCAATTCGAACAACAGAGCGGTAAAGGCTTTTTGGAAATGAAAGTTCTATATCATCAGCCTTAGCTTCAATTTGAACAAAGCTTCGCAAAGATGCGAGGTGCGCTTTAAATTCTCCATTTAAAATAATTTCATTTTCCTCGACATAATTGATCAAGTGCGCAGGATCGCCAAAGAACTTTTCACTCAACGATCTTAAACTAACAGTTCTACCGGGACTTCTCTTGATATAATGATGTACTGCCTCTAAAAAATCGACGCGCTTAAATGGTTTTCCACTATCGGCGTCCAATGGTAATTCAATTTCTTTTAACCCACATTGCAGTTAACCCGTGTTAAAATGAGTGGTGTCAAGCGAAGCTTGTTTTTCTGGCTCAATTTTGAGCACCACAAATTTTGTTTTTATTTTGGGATGTGATTTATAATTTAAAGCCTGGTAAAGTGTTATTATTTTTGCTTCTGGCTCTGAGCATTTGCGTTGATAAACCGTATTTCCTTCTGCGTTTTGTGCGGTCGTAGTTATCATTTTTTGCGTGTTGGTTATCCGCACGATCTCTTGCCAGTCGATAGTTATTCCTTTTGCTTTTAACTGATACCTTATGGTATTTACTACCCAATATGCCAGCAAGCCTAAATGAAGGTGCGCCATTGTAGAGTCATCGTTTTTATGGTAGATTGGACGTAGATCTAAGTCGGTTTTTAGTACCCTAAAGGTGTATTCTATTTCCCGGATGGTATTGTAAATTTTCCATACCGTTGCTTCTTCCGTTAAATCCAGAGATGTGCGCAAAAAATAAACACCGTGTGATTCTTTTAACACCGGCTCATCATTTATTTTCCAAGTGATCCTGGTTACTTCCTTATTTTCATTTACTAGCGTTTCTATGCTATAATGTTTTTGAATAGAAGGATATTTTTGTTTTAACCGACCAATGCGTTGGTGTACTTTGTCTTCTTTTTTTACTCCTGACTTTTTACTTAAGCCTGCTTCAATTATTTGCAAGCCTTCTTCAAAACGCTGTTTAAACTGCGCGTGCATACTGGCTTCCTTCAAGGCTTTGGTATTACTTTTTATTTTTAAAAAGTAGTCAGTTTCATTTCCTACAGTAATTTTTTGTAAGCTTATTTCGTTGTCTTTTTTATCGAGAACGGTTTTAAGCGGATGGGCATTATCGAGGTCAAATTTCTTTATTTTGGTGCGCGTTACACACAAGTAATCAAAACCTTTTGCCTTTACCATTTTTAAATTTTCTTCCGTAGCAATTCCGGCATCCATTACTATTACTGCTTTTTTTGACACGCTACTGGTTGCCACACGCAGGCTATCAATGGTGGCAGAAAGTGTTTTGCAATCTGCCATATTGCCCTCGTAAATTGAGGAGTATTTTATAAAGCCCTCTGTGTTAACCACGACTGCAAGCACAACTAGCTTGGCATCGTTGCGTTTTTCTTTGCTCCTGCCATGCTTTGCTATCTTGCTGCTGCGCTTCTCTCCTTCAAAATACGTGTTCGTTAAATCATACAAATAGATCTTGTCCTGCAAATCAAAAAGCTCATTTGTTTTGGTAGACAAAAACACTTCCAATTCATTTTTGACGCTATATAAATCTAAGGCGCTGCCATATAATTTATCTTTGGTGATTTTTTCCACAGGATACTCTGTGAGTTCACATACCGCTGAATTTTCTTTAATCCATTTAGATGTTTTTAGTTCTGAGGCGGGATACACTGCGCGGCTAATAATTTGAGTGAGAGCTAAATTAATTTGAGAATCGCTCCAGCCTTTTGATCTTAAAAATGCATCGATTTTTAGTTGTTGTAACGCTTGTAAACTCAACCATTCGGCACCCACCTCACGCACATTTTTATTTCTAATTGTATCGGCATACACTAAATTTTCTTCCTGCTTTTTGGTGTGATGTAAAAAATCAATAGCGTCCTAAACGTTTATATATAAAAAAAGTAAGAGAAGTAGGTATGTATCTCAAAGCTACCTTTGAGTTGGATAACAAAAACCAACTTCTCTTATGGCAAATATAACTCTGTTTTCTCAAATTATTTCTAAGCTTGATCGTTTTAAGTTTTTAAAACTTGTAAAGGAAAAGGAAACGGATAAACATCAAAAGGGCTACAATAGCTGGACTCATCTGGTAGCAATGCTTTTTTGTCAGTTCGCAAAAAGCCAGTCTGTTAGGGACATAAGCAATGGCCTACGGTCTGCCACAGGCAATCTTAATCACATGGGGGTTGAAAAGGCTCCATCCAAATCAAGTATAAGCTATCAGAACAAAAACCGCAATTGGGAGCTGTTTAGAGACTATTACTATCAGCTGCTGGGAAGTTTAGGACAGCAAACAGGATTTAAGCAGGTGAAGTTCAGGATTAAGTCAAAAATATTTTTCTTGGATGCCACTACCA
>JACDDG010000355.1 GCA_013817115.1 Parachlamydiaceae bacterium
GGAGATATTTTAACTGGTTCGATGAAAGTGATATGAACCGGGAAAATCAAAGCGATGAAAGGGTTAATTGGCTCATAGATATGCTGGGATCAGCGACAGGATAACGAGAAATCATAAAGTCGAGGTCTAGTGAGTCAATGTAAAGTTGCATATGACATTTGTCTATAGGATTTGCGATTACACTTTCATTCAAGCCTACTTCAGTTGATAGTGAACTTAAATTTTTTTTAGAAAATTTGAATCGTGAGAGAGATGATACAGAACATCGCAATACTTCTTAAGTTTCCAACAGAGAGATTTAGTTTCGTGAGTCCCTGAATCTTTAGCAATACTCTCTAAGCGTGAATAGAAATTGACAACTTTTAGATAATTTTTCTGGCCTTCTAATAACTGTGATTGGTACACTTTGAAATCTAATTTTCCTTGAAGAAGAGGGCAATAATTGTGCAAACTTCTTAAAAGACTGTAAAGTTCAACTGAAAGACAATGAAGGATCTCTTTACCTTCAACTTTTTCTATGATAATTTTTTCATTAATAACCAAAGCAACTGGTTTAGAAAAAGAATTAACTGTCCTATCCTTGGATAACTGTTGCATTATTTTCATAATATCAACAAGAAGTATGTCTAAAGAAGATAAAAATTTTATGGTTTTATTTTTTATTAACTCTAGCATTAGAATTTCTGCTTCACTTAAAGTAAGCCTTTCAAAATTTTCGAATATTTTCTGGGATAATAGAGTTTCATTGAGAACATATTGTGAGACCAGCTCATTGATAATTTTTTCAGAAATCTGCGGTTGAATGATTGGATCATCTGGTACATGCGTTTGAGATATATTGCCTTGAGATTCTTCAGAGGCTATTTCTTCAGAAGAAGAATAAATACATGGATTCAAACCTGATGAAGAGTTGATATTATTTAACATTTTAATCCTTAAAGAAATGAACATTTGCGTGCGTATGGACAGATCAGCATTCGAGAGCTTGCAGGAATTAACCATGCAACATTTTGTGCCAATAAAACTTAGATCACATTTGAAATTATTAGAACTAATAACATACATGATTAACACCCGCGTCTTAATATCGCATTAAACAGGGATTAATTCAACTGAAAAAGGTTTTAATTCATATCAATTTAATTCTGAGAAAAATGTAAAATAATAGATTAAAAATGAAATTATGATGTTTAAAAAAGGTTAAACAAGGGTGAGGAGACCATCTAACAGTTAGATCTAACATCCGGCCACATGACCCTATGCGTAAGCGAAGGATTTCAAATGATACCAAGATGCTGCGATTTGCGACGGGATAATAACTTAAGCTATTGCCGAGGAGTTGAGCTAGGCAGATTGGTACCATTTGTGGTCTGATGTTAGATTCTAACTTTAAACCGGTGATCTTGGTTAACAATATACCTAAGAGCATTCAAATTTTGGATTTTTGGCCTTTCAGAAAGCCCCTTGATTAAGCGATCGAAAATGACCCAATACTATAATATGGGGTCATTTTTATTTGAATACTCTTCGATATATATACTCTAGGAATTGACTGAAGTTTCGTAGAGGAACCAAGTTCTGCGTTCAGTTTCATCGATAAAAACTTCAAGAAAGCTTGCAGTAGCAACATCCCCACAATCATCGCAGATTTTATGTGCATCGCGCATTCTTTGCGCGAAGTTTTTGTTGTCATTTAAAAGAATTTGAATCATCTCTTTTGCTTCAACGAAAGCTTGGTTATCATCTTTGATATTTTGCAATTGGCTTATGTGGCTTATGGAATGGATTGTAGTCCCGCCTAATTTACGCACACGCTCTGCGAGCACATCAATCATGGCAAAAATCTGGTCAGCTTGTTCATCGAACATAAGATGATAGTCGCGAAAATGAGGGCCTGATAAATGCCAATGAAAATTCTTCGATTTGACATATAGGGCAAAGGAGTCAGCAACTAGAGGGTTGATTGCAGCAGAAATCGCTGATGCTGCTTCCATCCCTAGCAAGTTGGGTGTGGCAAGGGGTGAGGGCATTGTAGTACTATTTTTCATAAAATCTCCTTTTATCCATATTTGAATTTGGTCAGGGGGTTATTTTTTTAAAAGCCAACATATAATTTCCTTAGGGTTATATTACCCTTGAAATAAGACGAAGCCTGATAAGACTTCCTTTTTTATATCTTGATTTTTTTTTTAGCAACAGAGAATTCCTTTAATTTTTCGTATTCTCATAAAACTTGGAGTCTTGACAATCTTGTGAAGATGGTCGTCAAAAATTCTCTTAATCACAAAAATCAAAACATTACATATTTCATGTTGACGACTAAGTAGTTCTTTTGTTAACCTTAGGCTGTGTTCTCTTCTAGGGGCAATAGCTCAGTCGGTTAGAGCAGCGGACTCATAACCCGCTGGTCGCTGGTTCAAGTCCAGCTTGCCCCACTTTTTAAAAACCCATTCACAACTGTGTTAGAATGTTATCTTAGTGTCTTATCAGATTCGCTCCTTATAGCGATTGTAGCTAGCGCGACACACTTAAAACACACTAAGACCTACAATCCACAGTACTCTACAGCAAAAGCCTTTCAGCAGTTGCCATCGTTGTTCACTTTTTAACCTTAAAAAGTGGAGATTGAACATGGCTGTCATCCAAGCCCGCAAAAATAAAAGAGGAACGACCTATCAAGTCTTGATTCGAGCTAAAGATGGTCACCCGCCTAAATATAAAAATTTCCCAACCAAACAAGAAGCAAAAGATTGGGCAAAGCTGGAAGAAGCTCGCCGTTTACAGGAAACTTATTTTCCTGATCAGGTGAAAAAGAAATACGCTTTGCCAGATCTGATTGATCGATACATTGAGGAAGTTCTACCCACCAAGCCCAAAAATGCTAAAGACACGAAACGACACCTCCTCTGGTGGAAAGGTAAAATTGGAAAATATGGCCTAAGCCTTATTTCCTACGACCTTATTGATAAGTATCGAAAAGAACTAATCAATAAACCCACTGAACATGGAAAGAAACGCAACCCTGCTACTGTCAATCGGTATATGACCTCTCTTTCAGTAGTATTTACCTATGCGGTAAAGCAACTGGGATGGATAAAAGAAAATCCCATGTTTCGATTCACCAAGCTTAAGGAATCAAAAGGAAGGCAAAGATTGCTCTCAAGAAATGAGTGCGATCGCCTATTATAGAGGTTTGCAAATGAAGTGATTGACTTCAATTTTCCGCATGGTATAATGAGAAGATTTTACTATGCAAATGGAGAGATATCTTGCTCAAGTCCACTGGAAAACCTCTTTGTCCTGAAG
>JACDDG010000356.1 GCA_013817115.1 Parachlamydiaceae bacterium
GAGCAAGATATCTCTCCATTTGCATAGTAAAATCTTCTCATTATACCATGCGGAAAATTGAAGTCAATCACTTCATTTGCAAACCTCTATAGTAGTAATCCTCGTAAAAAGATGAACCCTAAAGATTAATGGTGAGGGGGGATTCCTTTAACCTAACAAATTCGCTACTGCTACAGCGGTAATTGTTGCTATTGCTAAGCCGCAAGTTATTGCTAAGACCTTGATACTATTGTAATTGCGTACGTCGTCCAAGTTACCATTTTGAGCAACTTGACAAAGCAACCTATCGGCGACTAAAGTTACAACGCAACCCATCGCTACAGTATCAACTGCGAAGTAGTGATTTTCTAAAAAATTATTTGCTGAAAAAGCTAGTGAAAGCATTGAATCCATCATAATTACCCCTTTTTTTGATATGTTTTTTGAAGTTAAGTTTCTTCTAAATAGGATAGCAAGTTCATTACTTTCTACCGAAGAGCGTTCAAATTTTGGATTTTTGGCTTTGAGAAAGCCCCGGGATTAAGCGATCAAAAATGACCCAATATTATAATATGAGGTCGTTTTTGATCGCTTAATCGCGGGAGCTTTCTCTTTGCCAAAAAATAAAATTTGAACGCTCTTCGGTATAAGAGAACAAGAAAAATCATATGACTTAATTCGCAGAAATCGCATTTTATGTTATGTAAAAAGATGGGGTATTGCTCCTAATAGGTCAACTTATTTTGAAGAGGGAATATTATTATTTGAGTAATAAGGCTGCAAAGTAAAGCTGGTGGACATGTGTCATAAAACCAGCACTCCTTTTCTCAAAACGACTTAAAATTGTCTCGTATAGGAAACTTAAATTTAATTTGTTCCTTAACCAAAAAAAAGAGTGAAATAATGTACAACTATTTTAAACATCTTTATTTTCTATCGTTATTTAATATTCTACTGATGCAATCTTTACAGAGCGAGCATAACAATGACAACAAAGCATTTTATGCTGTCAGTTCTTTATGTTCTCATGTAGAGGCAGTTATTTCAGATGATTCGATTGATTTCTTTTCTCAGGATGATATTTCTATTCTATGGGCTTCTGCACTAGAGAGTACTGCAACAAATAAAATTTCCTTAGCAATGGATAATTATTACCAAGCGTCTATAACTAACACTCCAGAATCAAAAAAATTATTAATTAAATCGAAGTCATTATTAATGGATTCGTGGGAAAATCTGAATCCTTATCTAAAACAAATGGATGTTGAGAACGTAGTAAAAATAGAAAATCAAAGAAGTTATCTTTTACCGGAAAATAGTGAATTAAATGCTCCGTTACGAAAAATTTTTTCAGACCCAGATATTTTACTAACTATAAAAACCTTCACTAAAGCGGGATTTGTCATTATTAGCGAACGTCCTTCCGGAATGGTAGTCGCATCCCACCCCAAATTGCCGGGGCATTTAGTTAAAGCTTATATTGAATCGAAAAAAATCAAACCAAATTGGCAATGGGCGGTATACCGCTGCTTAGGAGTTCAATATATTCGGGAGTTAATCAAAGAAAAAAAATTGAGGAATTTTGTAGTTCCGAATAAATGGATTTATCCACTTACGCCTATAGGAGACAATGAGGATTTAATAAATAATAGTTCTCGTATGGCTCTTATTGTTACCGACATGAAGCTTGTTGGGCGCACTTTATCAAAATCTGCCTGGAAAACTAAAGCAAATAAAACTCTGATTCAGCAACTCTACTGTATTTTAAGCCACGGATACTCCTCTTGCTGCCTAGGTTCTAACATCCCATACACCGAAAATGGCAAATCACACGACCCCTATGCGTGGCGCAAGATTTCAAATGATACCAATCTTCCGCGCTCAGCTCCTCGGCAATAGCTTAGGCTATTACCTCGTCGCTGATCGCAGCATCTTGGTATCATTTGAAATCCTTCGCCTACGCATAGGGGTCATCTGGTCTGAGTAAGCGGAGACGCATGCACTGCTATTTTTGGTAGAACTATTATTCGTTATTTTAGATTCCCCAGAGATAGCAATGCAGGAAAAAATAAAGCTTCAGTACACTAAAAAGGAAGTTTCGAGATGTATTTCAAAAATCGACAGGACGCCGGCAGGCAATTAGCTCTCCTTCTAAAAAAATATATAGGCCAAGATACCGTGGTCTTTGCCCTTCCCCGTGGAGGAATCGTCCCCGCAGATGAGATCGCAATATTTTTAAACGCACCTCTTAGTTTAATTTTGGCTCATAAAATTGGGCACCCCTATCAGCCGGAATACGCCATTGCTGCCATCTCAGAAAGGGGGCATTTGGTGGGATCTTCTCGTGAATTAGACTTAGTCAACGAAGTATGGTTGGAACATACAAAAATAAAAGAAATGGAGGAAATTAAAAGAAAGCGTAAGTTTTACCTTGTTGGTAAAAAAGATATCTTATTGGAAGGTAAGATTGCATTGATTGTTGACGATGGAGTTGCTACAGGCCTAACAATGCAGGCAGGCATTTTAGAGTTAAGAGATCGAAATCCAAAAAAAATAATTGTCGTAATTCCGGTTGTTCCAAGAAGTACGGCAACGAAATTGCAAAGCATGGCCGACGATGTAGTTGCGGTTGAGATTCCGGACGACAAAGAATTTCGAGGAAGTGTTGGAGCCTACTACGACGAGTTTTATCAGGTTGAGGATGCAGAGGTGATTAGGATTTTAAAGAAGTATTGAAACCAGGGGCTTTTTTCAAAAAAACATTGAACTTGCTAGGGCTACCTCCTGTTTCCTTTCCGTTTCTTTGCTTCTTTGCACCTTTGCGTTAAAATTTCGGGCCAAAAAATTAAAATTTGAACACTCTTCGGTATAACCCCAATGCCTCGCAAGTACCCCATGTCATGAAATTGTCGGGTTTTATGGCGTACTAATGTTCAGGTTACCCTATTCTGCAAGTCTGATCCTTCTGACTGATGCGAAGCATCAAGTAGAAGATCAGACTTGCATCAAAGGTTTCGCCCAAACTACAAGGAGGTTGTAATAAATATCGGTAAAAGTTAAAATTGAGTCTCTATAAGCTATCGTTTTCAATCCTTAAAGTAAGAAGTATCAAATGTTTGGATTTCTCAAAAAAATTTTCGGCACGGCTCAAGACAGACAAGTTAAGAAATATTTCCACATTGTTAAAAGTATTAACGAATGGGACACAAAATTCCAAAAGCTTAGCGATGATGAAATTAAAGCTAAGACTGAAGAATTCCGTTCTAGGTATGCTAAAGGAGAAACTTTAGATCACCTACTCCCGGAAG
>JACDDG010000357.1 GCA_013817115.1 Parachlamydiaceae bacterium
TCTCTTCAGGACAAAGAGGTTTTCCAGTGGACTTGAGCAAGATATCTCTCCATTTGCATAGTAAAATCTTCTCATTATACCATGCGGAAAATTGAAGTCAATCACTTCATTTGCAAACCTCTATAGCTAAGATAGACACTACAATTGAAATGCTTATATATTTGCTATGTTATGCCGGACAAGATTAAGCTGGCCATCATGAAGGTCGTACTGAATTTTGCACATTGCCGCTAGTTCTGCATTATGCGTCACAACGATCAATGCTTTGTTTTTCTTTTGCACAAAGTTCATGAGCAGCGAATGAATGGCAATTGATGTTTCTTGGTCAAGATTGCCTGAAGGTTCATCCGCAAAGATGATAGATGGGTCGTTAGAAAGAGCTCTAGCAATTGCAACGCGCTGTTTTTCTCCGCCAGAAAGCAACTTCGAATGGAAATTAGCACGGTCTGCAAGACAAACTTCCTCTAGCAATTCCAGGGCTTGTTTATGGGCAGGCGATCCCTTCGAGATGGATTGCCTCGAAATTTTTGCAGGCATCAATACATTTTCTAGCGTTGTGTAATCTTCAAGCAAATGAAAAGATTGAAAAATAAAAGCCAAGTGCTTACGACGTATAGCGCTTTTATTAAAGTGATTGATGATTTGACCTGCGATTGACAAAGAACCCTGACAGGCGGGTTCTAGAGTTCCCAGAATTTGGAGCAGAGTGCTCTTCCCTTGCCCCGAACGTCCTGTAATGGCAATTGTATCACCTTGATTAACTTCCAAAGAGATTTTCTTCAAGATAGAAATACGTTCCGGAATGTAAAACGACTTTCCGATATCTGTTGCTTGAAGGATGTTATCTGCCATGATGCTAAGACTCCGTTATTCTGCTTTAAGGATTGCTGAAGGTTTTAATAAGCTGGCTTTGACGGCCGGAATGATTCCTGCAAGAAGAGAAATAAAGGTGGTTGCACCGATAACAAACGTTAGTGCTTCATAGCTCACTTCAGAAGGTAAAGAATCCCCGTAAAATAAGGGATTAAACATTTCATAACCTTGCATCCGACCAATGAAATCGACCAAAGGTTGAATATTTCTTACTGTAATTAGCGCTGCTAGAATTCCTAGCAAGCTGCCTACAGCACCCATGACAAGACCACAAGTTCCAAAAATGGCAGCAATACTCAGAGAAGTAGCCCCCATTGATCGTAAAATACCAATTTCAAGCTTCTTGTCGTTAACTAAAATAATCAGCATCGAAATGATATTTGAGCATGCAACAATGATGATAAGAGTAGCGAGTAAGGTGTAAAGCCTCTTTTCACTTTCCAGCTGTTGAATGATGTCTTTAGTGAATTCAAAGTCACGATAAGTTTCGATTTTCCAGTAGGGTGTAATCCCTGCCACAGCAAAAGCTTTTTGAAGCTGTTCCTTCACGTTATCAGCATCGCTTGGTTGATCTAAACGTACATTGATGCCGTTGCTTAAAGGGACTTCTTCATGGTTGTAAAAGGAGCGGATAAGAGTCGTTATTTCTTTCGGCGCGAGAATGTACTTGCCACCGATTGGGATAATACCCGGATCATAGAAGCCTGAAACGAAGACCGGAATACGTTGTTCCTGAATAGAAGATGCAGTCGGAGCATAATAAGAAAGATATCCTGTATCGCCTAAAAGCGTTCCGGCTGTCTTAAAGCTTTTGGGAAGTAAAATTCCATCGCCCATACCTTCAATTGTTGGCAAAATTAGTTGAGCGGGCTCTTTATTTGAGTTTACAGAATATGTCCAAAAAGGTTTGAGTTCCGGTTTTTCAGAAAAAAGTGTGTTTATTGTAGCTTTCGAAATTTGCAAAGTACCGAACTGAGTCGGGCCCTCGACAACGTTGTCTTGAAGGCGAAATTTTACAAAAAAAATAAGAGAAGAGGCGTCATTGGCATTAGATATCGATGAGTCGTTTAATTTGGCGTGTATAATGCTTCCTTGCTCTAAGAAAATGGGGGGCATATCCTTTAGGTGGGCTTTGCTGATTTCTTCTTTAGATCCGGTTGTTGCAGTTAAAGCGTAGTTCCCATTAAAAATTGTAAGTTTTGCCGGTTCAAATTTATAGCCTTCTCCGAAGGGGATTGACAAAAGAGATGTACTGTTTTTTTGCTGGGCAATGACCATTCTGTCTACAATATTATGCCTTTTAATGACGGTAACATCCCATACAGCTTGTTGTGGAAGAAGTTCTTTTGATATCCGCCAACCACCCTCAGGCGTTTTTAGCTGTTCAATGTTAATGTTTTTAAAAAAGTGACTAAGGCGCTGACGAACAGTTGATTTTCTTTCATATTGAATGGGGCCAGGAACCTCCTCAAGACTGTCATCGGCCTTTACAGCAAGTAATGAAAGTAAATTAGTTAAGTCTTGCATCGATGGAGGGGCAATTGCTTGTAAAAGCTTTTGGTTATTCGGGTCCATTGAACCCAGGTAAGAAACCTGAGATAGCGTGCTTTGTCTTTGATCAGCAGAAATCGAATACGGGTTTGCTTTTTGACGCAAAATCCTTAGTCGAAGGTTAGCCATAGTCGTTTCATAATCAGTGGCTGTAATTCCTGATACACCTACAACATTATGAATTGCGGCGAATGCTGATTGAACTGGGTCTATAAGATCTCCGTTTTCACGCCTTTCAGGTGCAGGCCAAGATAATGGAGTTTCTGTGTCATAATTTGCGTCATAAGGATCGGAGATGTTGGATTCCCACTTTTCACCGATGGTTTTGAGTGAATAGTCTGAAGCGCCGCTGATGCTGTCGATTAGGTAATAATGAGATTGATAATAATGAGGTGTAGGGGTTACTCGAACAGGGGCCGTCAAAGCAATTAGCTTATCGACCCAGCTGTTCATGAGTCCGTTTGTTACGGAGAAAAAGACGACGATAAGCCAAACAACAACCGCAATGACAAGGATTGATACCATGCTAATGATGGAAACTGATAGTTGTCGTCGGCGGGGGATGAGATATTTGGCTGCAATCCCGAGTTCATACATTGAGTTTTTACTTTGCTTCTTTAAATTCGACGCGCTCTCTGATAGTAGGATCATACTTTTTTAAAGTAATACGCTCAGGTGTGGCGCTTTTATTTTTCTCTGAAGTGTATATGTACGCACTCTTTGAACTTTTTAGTTTAATTTTTTCGCGCTTGCTGCTAGCCATTGAAATACTCCGAATAATTGTGTTGAAAGTTTAGAATAGCTGATCCACCTATTAAATTGCAATGAGAAAATGGGGGGCCGTACTAGTACACTTTATAAC
>JACDDG010000358.1 GCA_013817115.1 Parachlamydiaceae bacterium
GATTAAAGGGGTATCTGAACACTTACCTCCATTTTCACTTAATTTGAAAGTCTCTCATCCAGCTCATCACCTAAATCTTCTCCAACGTCAAGTTATAGCAAAGCAAGCTCTAGGTGGTAAGACTTCTATTTCGCGCATTGCAAATCTTAACTCGGTGAGTAGAAAATTCGTTTATCAGCAAAGAGACAAAGCTGAAGAAGCTATTCAAGAAGCCTTCTCTGAAAAATCCGCCGAGGATGATAAAGTTCTTTTTTATATCCCGGTGACAAAAAAATGGCTTGTTCAGGTAGTGCTGGCATTGATTTTTATTTGTCGAGCATCCTATCAAGGAGTTATGGAATTTTTTCGTGATATTTTCGATTGTAAAATTTCTAAGGGAGGCGTCCATAACATTGTACACGAACACCTTCAAAAAGCTAAAGAGATCAACCAGCAACAAGATTTGTCTAAGGTAAGGGAAGGTCTTCATGATGAAATTTATCAAGCCGGTGATCCAGTTTTGGTTGGTTGTTGCGCTCGTTCTACATACTGTTATCTTCTCAGCTTAGAAGAAACTTGTGATGCTAATAGCTGGGGGGTGCATCTTCTTGATCTTAAAGAAAAGCAAAGGCTTACTCCTGATTTTACGGTTATAGACGGGGGTAAAGCTGCGAGGTGCGGGCAAAAGGAGGCTTGGCCAGATATTCCGGCTCACGGTGATACATTTCATGCGCTAAAACCATTTCTTGAACTCGTCAATTATTTGGAGAATCGAGCAATAGACGCCCTAAAAATAGTCGATGAACTGCAACACAAAATTAAAAATCCAAGAGGTCAGTGGAAAGATGAAAACAAACGATTGGTCTTATACCAAAAACTATTGAGAGCTGAGGAGACCGCAGATAAAGCTATGTCGTGTGCAGATGATTTGAGGATTCTCTATGCATGGCTTAAAGATGATATTCTTTCATTGTTTGGACCATCATATGCTGACAGGCAAGAGCTTCTTAAGTTTCTTACAGAACAACTACTTTTACGTGAAGCCTTATGTAAACACAAAATTGAACCAGTTCGAAAATATCTTGAAAATCACAGAGATAATCTCCTTGAATTTGTACCTCTGATGGAAATGTATTTCAATGAGATCGCCATTGAATACGAAGTACCGCTGTCTGAGATTTTATCCATATATCACTTAAAAGGCTTACCTATATCAAGTAAGAGGCGTTGGCAAAAACACGTAGAGTTGCGTGAGCGTTTGGGAGAAAAATTTTATTGGATAGAATCATTAGTAGATGAAGTGTTAAGCAGCACTGTGCGGGCAAATTCTCTTGTAGAGAATCTTAACAGTCGATTAAGAACATATTTTACTTTGAGAAGAGAAGTTGGAGGAGAATATCTCCAATTTCTTCAATTTTTCTTAAATCATCGACGATTTATGAGAAGTGAGTGTAAAGAACGTGTTGGGAAAAGTCCCACTGAACTTCTAACTGGTGAATCCCATAAGCATTGGCTAGAAATGCTAGGTTTTGAGCTGTTTAAAAAAGTGGCTTAGAAAACTCACCTTTCTCTTCAGGATATTTTTTTAGACAGGTCTAAATGTGGGCAGAATTCTGATTGTCATTTGTTACCCTTTTTTTGCCCTTTTTGACCATGCCGAAAATTTATAAGAATTTTAAATCAAGGGCACAGTTTAGAAGTTTATAAGTAGCATCAGATACTCGCAAGAAGCTCAAGTATTTGCTCACTATTTTTTTCCGAAAAGAGTAATCCCATTGAGCCTGGAAGTCTACCAGCATCATTTCTGATATTACGATTAGCTCCATGTTTAAGTAAAGTACGCACAAGCTCGACATGTTCCATATCTACCGCAAGGTGAAGTGCGGTACTACCATCCATATCTTTTAAATCAAGGTCTACACCTGCTTTAATAAGTTCTTCTACTGAATTAACATTTTCTGCATCCATTCCAAATCGAACAGCTTCATGTAAAGCAGTCCTGCCTTCATTGTCAACCATATTTACTTGAGCTCCATTTTTAATTAAAAAGCGAACAAGTTCACCACTATCTCTGAGGCCTTGAGATGATTGCTGGCAGGATTGACTTGCAGCATAATGTAAGGGTGTTTGATCATTTTTATCTAATACTGTTACGAGACCGCCTTTCAAAATCAATTTTTTTACATAAGGTAAAGCTTTTTCATCGAGTAGTTCTATAGCAGAATGAAGGGGAGTCCGACCCTCAGCATTTTTGGTATTTGGTGTGGCCCCTTGATCTAGCAAGTAATTAAAAACTGTTGAGTCATTATGCAATCTAATTCTCATAACTGCTTGATGAAGTAAAGATTCATTTTTACCATCTTGAAAATTAAGATTTCCCATTTTTTCGATAAGTTTGAATACTTCATTTGATTCAAGATCAGAGGTGATTGCCAGATTAATTGGAGCGTAGCCTCTAGAACTCAAGAGCGTCAAATCGGCGCCATGCTTGATCAATGCATTTATAGCTTTTGAAGCTTTTTGTCCTCTCATGCAAGCCAATTCTAAGTAAGAATGATTGAGATTTTTTGATATTGCATTTGGATTCAAACCCCAAATTAAAAACTTATCAACTAATTTTTCGGAATTTACTCCTATAGCTAGATATAAGTGGTAGTTAGTAATCTCGGCGCCTGCTTGGATTAAATTATTTACATAGGCAACATGTTCAATAATTATTGCATTTTCAAGCATTGCTTGAAGTCGGTATGAAGATTTTTCTTGATCTTGAGCTGTAACATTAGGAGCTAATTGATGCAGCTTGTACAGTGTTTGCAATAATTCAACTCTATGTTCTTTTAGTTGATCATCTAACCGATTAAGTTTTATCTGATCAACAAATGTCTGAATTGAAAATATAGCTCGATCAGTCAAGCTCTTCATATCATAAGCTGGATTTCCATAGGAAATAGTCCGTTTTTCACCAATTAATCGGTTAATTTCTGATTCACTTGCCTTCAATGTATCCAAAAGATGAGAGTGAACCTTATAGTGAGTGTTTGAGACAAACTTTTCTTGAAAATCATTTTTTTTGCTTTTCTCATCAGATTCTTGGTTTTGTAAAAGAGCTGTTTTGATTTCATCTATTTTTTTAACACTTTCTTCTGAGAAGGAATCTTCATTACAATCTAAAATTTTGCACATTAGTTCTTTAGGAGTTAAATTTGATTCTGAATATAGAGAGGTGATTTTTTTTTGAATTTTAGAAAGATTCTCAGGGTGGTCGCAGGTTGGAATGATTTTAAAAAAGCGACCCTCTACGCAGAC
>JACDDG010000359.1 GCA_013817115.1 Parachlamydiaceae bacterium
ACTCGGTTTTCTACAAAAAGATCTCTCCTCTAAAAAATCAATTGAAAGGAAATGCTTCCAAGCACTTATATCATCACAGTATCGGGAAAATATTTTGAAAAATTTTTTATAATGCGTTTGCCCTGCGCTTGCGCGTCTAAGCTTGCATAACTAAGAAATTTAGATTATTCTAAATTATCAGAATTTGTCTGCTATTTGCCAAGTTGATTTAAAACCAAGATGTATGATATGACTAATGCTGACTGTATCGGGATTATACCTGCACGCTATGGAAGCACCCGTTTTCCAGGGAAACCGTTAGCTTTAATTCTTGGAAAAACCTTACTGCAACGTACCTATGAAAATGCCCAACGTTGCCAAAGCCTAAAATTTGTCGTGGTGGCTACCGATGACCAACGAATTTATGATCATGTCGAAGATTTCGGGGGAAATGTTGTAATGACATCCCCGCATTGCGAAACTGGTACTGATCGACTTGCTGAAGTTGTTGCAAATTATCCTCATTTAAAAAGTGATTTTGTTGTTAACATTCAAGGGGATGAGCCTTGCGTTGATCCTCACACAATTGATGCTGTGATTGAAATTTTGCATGGCGACCTTCAGGCTTCCATGTCCACTGCAGCAGTGCTTTTGGAAACCGAACAAGAGGCTTTGAGTTCTAGTATTGTGAAATGCACGTTGGATCAAAGAGGAAATGCGCTGTATTTTAGTCGTAATTTGATTCCTTCCAATAAAAACGGAAGTTATTGCAGCAAAACCGTCTATTATCGACACATAGGAATTTATGGTTATCGAAGTGAATTTTTGATGAAATATGCGTGTTTAGCAAAGACTCCACTCCAGTCCACTGAGGATTTAGAGCAGCTAAAGGCCCTTGAACATGGCTATCGAATTAAAGTCGCTATTGTGAAAAGTAGCGCAATTGGTGTTGATCTACCTGAAGATATACAAAAAATTGAGAAAATATTATGCAAACAAAATACATCTTTGTAACCGGCGGAGTCTGTTCATCGTTAGGGAAAGGGCTGACTGCAGCCTCTATTGGTATGCTTTTAGAGAAGAAAGGGCTTAAAATCGCAATGTTGAAATGCGATCCTTACTTAAATGTAGATCCGGGTACAATGAGTCCTTATCAGCATGGAGAAGTTTATGTCACCGATGATGGGGCTGAGACTGATTTGGACTTAGGTCATTATTACCGTTATACAAATTCACCTTTATCTTCATGTTCTAATATTACGTCAGGCCAAATATATAATTCAGTCATCAGACGAGAGCGTGAAGGGGGCTACCTTGGCAAGACTGTTCAAGTTATTCCGCATATCACGGACGAAATCAAACAAAAAATCATCTGCTGTGCCAAGCAAGAACCTGGAATAGATGTAGTAATCGTTGAGATTGGCGGTACTATTGGAGATATTGAATCTTTGCCATTTTTGGAAGCTATTAGACAATTTCGGTATGATCATCCCGGGGATTGCATGAACATACATCTCACGTATGTGCCTTATCTTAAAACGGCCGGAGAAGTTAAAACCAAACCCTCACAGCATTCTGTGCAGATGTTGCGTGAAATCGGTATTTTTCCGGATATGATACTTTGTCGCTGTGAATCACCCCTTTCCAACGATGTTAAAGACAAGATCAGCTTATTTTGCAATGTGCAACGAAAATATGTCATTGAAGAAGTCGATGTTGAATTCAGCATCTACCAAGTGCCGTTAGAACTGCATGCTCAAAATACCGATGGCATGGTTTGTCAATTTTTAGGCCTGCAGGATCGTCCGATTGATCTTACAGAATGGGAAGAACTCATTGAAACGATCAAAAATCCAAAGGGAAGTGTCACTATTGGATTAATTGGTAAGTATGTTGATCATCAAGACGCCTATAAGTCCGTTCTTGAAGCTCTCGAACACGCAGCGCATTCACATGGAATTGAAGTAAAAATTAAGCGTTTCGAAGCCGATAAGATTGAAGGTCAAGAGTCGGTCGCTAAGGCAATTGAGGGATGTGATGGTTATTTAGTTCCAGGCGGATTTGGAGAGCGGGGATGGACAGGGAAAATTTTGGCGGCACAGCATTGCCGCGAAAATAAAATTCCTTATTTTGGGATTTGTTTAGGAATGCAAGTAATGGCTGTTGAATATGCGCGCAATGTGTTAAAGTTGTCAGATGCTAACTCTACTGAAATCGATATCGATTGTAAAGATCCTGTTGTTTCATTGTTAAGCGAGCAGCGTACGATTCAAGATCTCGGGGGAACTATGCGCCTTGGAGCATACTCTTGTGAGCTATTACCAAACTCAAAGGCTAATGCAGCTTACGGATCAACATTGATTAATGAGCGACATCGACATCGTTATGAATTTAATAACAAGTATCGTGCCCAGATGGAGCAAAAGGATTTTGTGTTTACAGGCCAACTTGAAGGAGGAAATCTATGTGAAATTGCTGAAGTGAAAGGGCATCCTTGGATGCTCGGAGCACAGTTTCATCCAGAATTTAAATCCAAGCCAACTAAAGCACATCCACTCTTTAGGGATTTTATCGGAGCTAGCTTGGCCCACCAAAAGGCCTCTAAAAAGGATTAATAATGGATGCAAAAGAAAAGCAAGGTAAAATTCTACCAACGCGTATTGTCGGCATCGATTACGGGATGGCACGGATTGGCCTTGCAGTTTCTGACGAACGCAAGATCATAGGCACTCCACTTGAAACGTTGAAGGCTGAAAAGCAATCGGCGCAGACTGTTTCGAAATTGATTGATGTATTAGAGCAACATGCAAACGCAAATCGATATACTATTGAATCAATAGTGATTGGATTTCCTTTGCTGATGAGTGGAAAGAAGGGACTATTGGCAGATGAGGTTTCCCATTTTGTTTCGTTAATCGAAGCAATAGTCACTTACCCTGTTGTTATCTGGGACGAGCGTTTGACTTCTGTTCAGGCGGATCGCTATTTGAGAGAAGGACAAATGTCTCGTAAAAAGCGCTCACAAAAAGTTGATAGCGTTGCAGCTGTCATCATTTTACAAAATTATTTGGACTTTAAGTACGAGGGGCAGCGTTAGTGGTCAGTCCACAGGTTCGCGTAGAAAAGCCATTCATGCTCTTATCCCCCGGTAGGGGGATTCTGTTAATAGCCTCGGGTGCAGCCATACTTCTACCCACATCTTTTTCTTTACATTTATTTTAACCATATTCTCTATATGCGATCCAGCCCTCAGATATCCTATAAGCCTTTTGAAGACCTCTCCAAATCACTATCATTC
>JACDDG010000360.1 GCA_013817115.1 Parachlamydiaceae bacterium
TCCTTTACTTTGAAGAATATGTTTACACCATTATCACCTTGGAAGGGAAGCAGAAACTTAAATTGACAGTAAAATTTCAAATTTAGGCCATATTTCTGACATGCCATAATCTACGCGTGAACGGAGCTCTACGCAATGATAGTGTTAGAGTGTCATCTAAATTAGGACTCAATATTTATTTATTATCTTTTGCAAATTGTTATTTCCCCGATAGGGGGCCGAAAGGCTCTGTCTAGCTCTGTGTTGAATTAAAAAGATCATTTTAAATTGTGAAGAATCGATCATTTTATTTGGGCTAACATAGTTGCCTTTTAAAATTGCCAATAAAAACATCGATGTGTTACTATACCTTTAACGATATGATTTATTTGCTTCATATTGTTGAATGGTAAAATTATAAGAAGGATAGAAAAATGATTGACCCCAACATAACCTCAATTTCACATGAAATAAAACCCATATCCTCGAAAGGGTTTTTTGAAGATTTTCATGGTCGTGTGGTAAGTTCACTGAGTTCTTTTCCCAGTTCTTTGTTGGATCTTGCTAAAAGAATAGTGATACTAATTGCCGCAGTTTTCGTCTATCCTATATGGGGAATAACTTTAATAGCGCAGGGTATCCAAGGCAAAATTGTCAAAAGTACAGGAAAATCTTCCCGAAGTAGCGATAAAGAAAACATCAGCATGAGCAATAAGATTAATCAAAGGATTTCTCATTCATTAAAGCTATGGCATTTAGAATCTTGTTACAAGGGTGACATGATCAAGATTTTTTACGGTACAAAATATAACGACCAATCATTTAAATCTCATTTCTTCATCAAAAATAGCGTAGATAGCAACAAAGATTTTCAAGGTCTTATATACACCCTTATTGTAGAAAATTTAAAAAGTCAAATTGGAATCAACTACAATAGTAAAAGTTCGATTGATATTCAAGCGATTGTCCTTGGATTACGAAGAGATGACGAAGTTGATATAATAGATTATCAACTGTTCAAACAATCTTATGTTGGCCTCAACGGTAATGGGCATTTGGGAATGCATAATGAAGAATTAAAAGACTCTTTTCTAGAAATTGAAAATCCTATTTTAACAAAACCTATTTGGGATGATAAAGGGGAATGGATTCTTTAATCCTATGATTACTTGGGAAAAGTAAAAATAGCCAATCTTTGTGCTTTTGCCTGCTTTTTTACTCGACATTACTTTTGATGGAAAAGTTTGTCCAGTTTATTTTATGCGTCAAAAATCTAGGCGTCCCTATAGTAAGCAATGTGCCCTGAGCTCCAGAGGTAGCGGAATATGTCTAGCCATAGTTTGGCCCCCTCAGGGCCTACACTATGGGCTAGACATATACCGCTCACTGTGGAGTTAACAGGCGACCTCCGGGGCTAAACTTAGCTCTATTTATTCTTTAGAACAAATGCAGCATAAAAGTTCCGACAATCTATCGTTGTACTAGACTCACCAAAACCTCAAAATAATCTATTATTTTGAATCACTTTGTTACATTAAATATTGTACAGGTATTTAAAATCATGCTACAAAACACCCGCATTCCACACTGATCTTAAATTCTTGGTCAAATATAATAAATTACATTAGGTAGGCTTAAATTTTAAGTTGTTAGAAATGAAGTTAAAAGTTAAAAATTTAGATCACAAGTGCTTATACCGAAGAGCGTTCAAAGTTTAGATTTTTGACCAAGAGACAGCTCCTATACGATTAAGCGAGCTTTTTCTTTGCCAAAACCAAAATTTGAACGCTCTTCGGCATAATGTAAATTATTAATTGAAGGTTGAGATGCTAGTTGGTAGTACTGAAAATATAATTAGTCGAACGACTAGTTTTGAAATTACTCTATTTAAAATAAAAAAATTTGCTGGGTCCGTCCACCGACCTGAAATTGCAAAGATAGCAAGAAAATGGCCGCGGTTGGCACGTACAAGACAATACAGAGCAATAAGGTCAAAGATGTTACTGAAAATGTGTTTATGGATTCCTACACAATTAGCCTACTAATTGCTGAATGTTTAGAAAAACCAAAAAATACATATAGAACAGTTTTTACTCAGATATTTGTTTGTAGAGACGCTGCAAGTAATCCTCAATCGATTGCACTTACCAATCACTTAAGCGGTCCCAAGGGTTATCTTAAAATCGCTCATTTGGCAACTAATCCTAATAATATTCGTTCTCCAATAAATCAAAAGCAAAAAGAGCGTGTTCAAGGAGCTGCAACAGCAATCATTGTGTATTTGGCGAAGCAATGCTTTGCTAAAAAGATAGACTGGAAAGATAAATCTAATCATCCAGATATTATACCGAAGTGCGTTCAAATTTTGGATTTTTGGCTTTGAGAAAGCCCCAGGGTGTTTTTATTAAAAAGATTTGATAGTCAAGGGCTGATAATTTTTCCTTTTTGTAATAAATTGGAGGGCCTTAAATTTTCTTTACAGTAATAATAAAGTATTTTATATTTTTCCTCTAAATACAAGAGAAATCATGACCAAAAAACTGGACGAATACACTAAACTTGAACAATACATCGATATGCAAGCTTTAAAAGAGTCTGTAGAATAATTATTTTACGAAGTTACGGATCCACGAGTTAAGGATAATCAGTCATATTCATTATCCTCCCTTCTCGTCATTATGTTGATGGCCGTTATATCTGGCGCTAACAGCATTCTAGCCATATACGACTATGCTGTGGAAAAAAAACATCTACTTAAAGAATATTTTGATTTTGATGTCTGCCCAAGTTATGGCGTCTTTTGGTGGTTATTAACACGTATGAACCCAAACGAGTTTTCCGTGGCTTTTCAAAAGTGGAGAGAGGATGTACGATTGAAAGATCTTCCAGATAAAACTATTAGTATTGATGGAAAATGCTTGCGCGGAGCTCGCAATACAAAAGGTAACCAAAACATTCATATTGTTCATGCATGGTCTACTCAAGAGCGATTGTTACTAGGCCAAGTAAAAACTGATGAAAAAACCAAATGAGATTACAGCCATCCCTCAGCTTTTAGATATGATTGATATTAAAGGTGCTACCATTACTATTGACGCTGCTGGCTGCCAAAAAAAAATAATCACACAAATCGATGAGGGAGAAGTTGACTATGTAGTTGCAGTTAAAGAAAATCAGCCTCTTCTTTATGCAGAAATCGTTCAAACCTTTGAAGCCGCCCATGCTGAAAATTTCTATTATGTTCCTAATGGGATTTAGCTGAGAGCATAGAGAAAGGGCATGGCCGCGTTGAAAGC